>JALYLT010000005.1 GCA_030774095.1 Chloroflexota bacterium | reverse complement strand
CGACAACGTATCGCGTCGCCTGCGCAGATCACGCGATCCTCGTTGCCCCAGAGCACCAGCGTCGGCACGTCGCTCAGCTCCTTGAGCCGATCCCCGACCGCGAACGCGACCTGCTCGCCGCCAGGCGTGAGGACCATCACGAATCTCCGCCACCACGACGGCTGATTCGCCCAGACGATGGCTCGCGACGAGAACGCGCGCTGACGTGCCTTGTTCCCGTGACGCATCAACATGTTCACGAATGCGCTGTCTTCGCGACGCAGGCTTCCGACAAGAAAGCGGCGTACGAAGCCGCGCTGCCCTGTCGGTCGTGGATAGAGCAGTGCGCGACCGATGAGTGGAAGGCAGTACAGCTTGTAGATCCAATGCAGCGAGCGACCCAGCGCCGCGGGCGCCAACAACACGAGCCCGTCGACCAGCTCGGGCCGGCGGAGCGCGAGGTGCAGAGCGACGCCGCCGCCGAGCGAGTGCCCGACCACCACCGCGCGCTCCACGCCGAGCGTGTCGGCGACATGCGCGACGTGATCGGCGAGCTTTGGGAAGCTCGCATCAGCGGTCATGAGCGACGGTGGAAAGGCCATCCCCGGCAGATCGATGACGTGCACCGTCGCGACCTGGCGTCGGAGCATGCGGATCTGGGGCGCGAGCGCGCGCGCGTCGGCGGAGAGGCCGGGGAGCACGATCGCGTGCGGCGCCGCGCCGCTACCCCAGGTGGTGACGCGGAGCTTGTAACGGTCACGATCGACGGCGCGGACTTCCATGCCCGCGCAAATGCACACGCCGTGCCGAACGCGCGAGGCGCTCGTCAGCCCAGGATCAGGGGCGGAGACGCAGCTCCAGACCGAGCCAGGCGGGCTGTTTCGCGAAGCCCATAGCCTCGTTGATGGCGAGCATCGGCCGGTTGCGCTGGTCATTCCAGGTCTTGATGTGCTCGACCCCGAGGCGCTGCGCGTAACGGACGGTCTCGAGCTTCAGGGCCATCGCCAGGCCCGTTCCGCGGGCTTCTCGCCGCACCCCGGTAAGGCCCTGCCAGATGAACGAGGGGTCCTCGATCGATCTTTGCAAGTTCGACATGCCGAGCCAACGTCCATCGCGGTCGATCGCGACGAAGAACGCATCCGCAAGGAAGCTCGGGCCGTCGATCCAGTGCTGTCGCCACTCCTCGAAGGTGATGTCCGTCGGCGCGTCCATCGCCGGGACATCGCGGCGGCAAAGATCGGTGAGCTCGAAGGCCCTTTGCGGCGCGCCGGCATCACGCGAGAGCTCGTCGGCGTAGGTGCTGATGCGGATGCCCTGCGCCGTGACACGCTCGGTCGCGCCGGCGAAGCGATCGAAGTCGAAGCCGGCGACGACCAGGCGCGACTCCCAGTCGCGCTTTACCTCGACCCATCCGCGCTTCTTTGTGAACTCGACGCCGTCCGTCATCGATTCCTTCACGCCCGCTGTCGCGGCGAGCGCGTTCCGCTCGCGCAGGATCGTGACGCCTCTCTCGTGCAGTGCACTCCCGTGACCGCGGCGACGGTGCTCGGGCACCACCCAAACGTCGAAGCCGTAGCGGTCGGGATGGAAACGCGATGGCCGGTGACTCACGTCGACGGAGCCGACGATGCGTCCATCTTCCTCGGCGATGATGCGCGTCTTGAAGAAGCGGCTGTGGTCCCACTTCTGGTCCTCGTGGCGCGCCTCCTCGATCGACCAGGGATAGTCCGGATAGCAGGCGTTGCTCCCGGCCACCCAGGCCGGGTAGTCCTCGTCGGTGAACGCGCGCAGACGTGCCGTCGTTGTCTTCATCGGTCGCGCGACTCTACCCGACGCCTCGCCACCGCGAATGTCATTTCGGTCACGTCACGTGCTTGCGAGGGCAAGCTCCAACTGGTTCTCGACCGCGCGCAGCAGCTTCACTGTCCCGAAGTCGTGGCGGTGGAAGGGCGTTATGCCTCGCGCGCGGAGCGCGGTGCGATGGTCGATCGTCGGGTAGCCGCAGTTGTGTTCCCACCCATAGCCTGGGTACTTGCGCGAGAGACTCGTCATCAGGCGGTCTCGCGTGACCTTCGCCACGATCGACGCAGCCGCGATGGCGAAGCTCTTCGTATCGCCCCTCACGATCTCGGTATGCCGGCCGGGAGCGAACGCGGGGTCGAGGATGCGCCGGCCGTCGACGAGCACCCAGTCGTACTCGCCGATCTGACGCAACGCTCGCATCATCGCGACATGACTCGCGTGATAGATGTTGAGACGGTGGATCTCCGCCACCGATGCTGCGCCGATGCCGACCCGCACGACGCGAGAGCGGATGAGCTCGAACAGATCCTCACGCTGCACGCGCGTGAGCACCTTTGAATCCTTCACACGACGGATGAGCTTCGTGTCAGGTGTGACGAGACACGCGGCCGCGACGACCGGTCCGGCGAGCGCGGCCATCCCCACCTCGTCGACGCCGACGACGCGCAGCAGACCTTTGGACCAGAGCTCTTTCTCGAAGCGGAGCGTCGGCACGCTCCTAGGCTAACGGTGGGGAGTCGTTAGCGGCGCTTCTCCCGGATGGTCGCGGCCTTGCCGACCCGGTCACGCAGGAAGTAGAGGGCCGCGCGGCGCGCGTGCCCGTGGCGCAGCAGCTCGATCTTCTCGACGCGCGGCGAGTGCACGAGGAACGTGCGCTCGACACCGATGCCGCTGGCGATCCTGCGGACCGTGATCTGGTGGTCGAGCCCGCCGTTGCGGACGCGCAGCACGGTGCCCTCAAACTTCTGGAGCCGTTCGCGGTTCCCCTCGACGACGCGCACGCTCACGGCCACGGTGTCACCGGGCCGGACCTCGGGGACCTCGGCCTTTTGCTGCTCGGAGGCAAGCGTCTTCAAGACGTCGTTCATAGGCATGGTGATGGCTGTCACGGAGTCGGCCAACTCTAACAGAAATCTAGCGTTTGGCCTTCTTGAGACGGTCGAGGATCGTCACGTGCGACACCCCGAAATGCGCGGCGAGTTGCCTCACGGTGAGCCCGGTCGCCCGTAGACGCGTGACCTCGGCCGCGGTCGGACTGCGCTGCACGCTGCGCGCGGCGCGCAGGCGAACGCCGGCGGCGCGAAGTCGGACGCGCACCGTCGCCGGCGAGATCCCGAATCGCGCCGCGATCCGGTACGACCCGACGCCGGAGCGATACGCCTCGACGAGGTCGGCGTCGTTCACGCTCGCCTTGCGAGCAGGCGTGCGCGGCAGCCGCGCGCGCTCCGCGGGCGTCAGCTTCGCTTCCGCGAGCAGGTCGGGCCTCCGCTCCGCCGTGCGGCGGATCGACTCCGTCCGTCGCCACTTTGCGATCGCGCCGTGATCGCCGGACACCAGCACCGACGGCACCTTGCGACCCTCGAACTCCGGCGGTCGCGTGTATTGCGGGCCCTCGAGCAGCCCGTCGGTGTGCGACTCGTGCGCGAGCGACTCGGCGTCGATCACGTCCGGCACCAGGCGGGTCACCGCGTCGATGACGACCATAGCGGCGAGCTCTCCGCCGGTGAGGACATAGTCGCCGATCGAGAGCTCCTCATCGATATCGGACTCCACGACGCGTTCGTCGACACCTTCGTAATGACCACAGACGAGCACGAGGTGCCCCGCGGACGCGAGTCGGCGCGCGGCGGCTTGGTCGAAGAGCCGTCCCTGCGCTGAGAGGAGCACCACGTGCCCATCGGCGCCTCGCGCGGTGCGGATCGCGCGCGTCAGCGGCTCGGGCTTCAGGACCATTCCGGCCCCGCCGCCGTATGGCGTGTCGTCCGCGCCGTGGTGCTTGTCGCTCGTGTGCGAGCGGATGTCGTGGAGGGCGAGCTCGAGGCGTCCGGCCTGCCGCGCGCGCGCGACGATGCTCTCCGCGAACGGGCTATCGAACATGCGCGGGAACAGCGTGAGCACGTCGATGCGCAGGGGCGCGGTCATCCCGATTCATCCTGCGGGACCGCGACGATGCGTCCGGCTTCCACGTCGACCGCCTTCACCACGGACTCCAGCATCGGAAGGAGGCGCTCGCGCCCGGCCGAATCAGCGATCACGAGTACGTCGTTCTCGCCGGCTCGTAGCAGCTCGCGGACGATCCCCAGCCACGTGCCCTCGGGAGTTTCGACCCGCGCCCCCAGGAGATCCGCCCAGAGGTACGCGCCTGTCGTGGCGCGACGCGATTCGCTCCGGGCAACTCGTAGAAATCGGCGGCGGAGCGACTCCGCAGCCGCGCGCGACTCGTATCCGTCGAATTGGACGATCGGCTTCGCGACCGCGCCGCGGACCCCTAAAACGGTGAGCGGGCCGATGTCGTCGCACTGGAGGACGGCCCCGGCGCGAAATCGGTCGGCGACATCGGTACGGGGATCGACACGCACCTCGCCGCGAACGCCGTGCGGACCGAGGATGAAGCCGACGACGAGGTCGTCGTCGCTAATCGATCTCGAGGTTGACCTTGGTCCCATCGCGCGTCGCCATCACTTTCAGCAGCGCGCGGATGGCCTTGGCGATCCGGCCGCCGCGGCCGATGACCTTCCCGACGTCCGCTTCGCCGACCTGAAGGTGGAGCTTGATGAAGTCGCCGTCGAGCTCTTCGGTGACGACGACGGCGTTCGGATCCTCGACGAGCTGCTTCGCGACATGCTCGAGGAGCGTGCGCATCTGTGACGCCTCAGGCGCGCTCGGACCGCTCAACGGACGGTCGGCGGGACCTCGCTATCGGCTAGGCCGCTCTTCACGAGGAGCGAGCGGGCGGTCGCGGTGGGGCGAGCGCCGTTCTTGATCCAGTGGCGGGCGCGCTCGGGGTTTATCACGAGATTGTCGGAGTCGCGCAGCGGGTCGTAGTGACCGATGGACTCGATGAACTTGCCGTTACGCGGGGCGCGTGAGTCGGCGATCACGACCCGGTAGGTCGGCGCCTTGGTCTTGCCGACGCGGCGCAAGCGAATGTGCACAGCCAATCTGTCGAATGTCCTCCTGGAATTGAACGAATGACACGCGCGCGAAGGTGCAGTGTACGGGGAAGACCGCTGTTCGGTCTAGCGACCGCCCTGGGCTTGTCGCAGCGTTCGTAGGTAACGGACCGCAGCGGCGTTCACCATGACAATTTCGCCGCCCCGCTCGAACCTGACGAAGCCGCCAGCCTGGAGCTTCTCGGCGACGCTCGCGAGCGAGTCTTCGACGATGATCGCGTCGTCCTTCGCGAAGATGATGCTCGTCTCCTCTGCCATCAGAACTAGCCTAAAGCACGCGATGCGGAGATCCCTACGCCCGATCCTGTTGATCCCCCTCGGGCTCGGCGTGCATGTTGTCCTGCCCTGGGCGATCTCGCTGATCGCTCCCCGCTACGGATGGGCGGACGGTCGCCCGGGCGTCTGGAACGTGCTCGGCCTCATCCCGGTCGCGGTGGGGTTGGCGATGATCGCCCGATGTACCTCCTTGAGCTTGTGATGTGGTTCGGATGGGCGATCTTCTACGGGAGCATCGCGGTCTTCATCGCCTTCATCCTGTGGTGGCTGTTCTTTGCGTTCCTCCAGATTCCCACCGAGGAGCGTCAGCTTGAGGCACGCTTCGGCGAGATCTATCTCAAGTACAAAGCCACCGTCCCGCGCTGGATCGGGCTGCCTCGCCGACGATGAGCGCCATCCGAATCCCGGCGCCGTCTCCTCCCAAGGAGCAGAATGCTCGGCGCCTCGACGTCCCGGCCGCCGAGCGGAGGGATCGACATGCGACTACCGCAGTTCGGCATCTTCGCTCAGGGCACCGTCGCGCACGAGTTCATCGAGTTCGACGTCCGGGCCGGCGTGGATCAGGCCGACGCCGGCCGCGCCATCACGCAGCTCGAGCAGCCGGCCGTGGCCGCCGGGGGCGTCAACCTCGTCCTCGCGTTCAGCGCCGATCTTTGGCGTCGCATGGCACCCGACGAGGCTCCAGCTGGCCTCGGCCCTTTCCGCGAGATCATCGGCCTCGACGGTCGAGGCGCACCGGCAACGCAGCACGACGCATTCGTGTGGATCAGTGGAAGCTCGAGCGATGTGGTCTTCGAGCAAAGCCGTGCGGCCATGAAAGCCGTCGCGGACGTCGCCGTGGTCGCCACCGAGCAGGCCTGCTTCGTCCACCGCGACAGCCGCGACCTGCTGGGCTTCATCGACGGAACGAAGAACCCGCCGTCGCTCGAAGCGCCCCTTGCGGCCCTTGTTCCACCAGGCGAGCCGGGTGCGGGCGGGAGCCATGTGCTCGTCATGCGCTGGGTACACGATCTCGACCGCTTTGAGCTACTGCCGGTGGCCGAGCAAGAGCGCGTATTCGGCCGGCGCAGAATCGACAGCGTGGAGCTTTCGGAGGAAGACAAGCCTGCGACCGCCCATATCGCTCGGGTCGAGATCGAGGACGAGCACGGCGATGAGCTCCAGATCTATCGCCGAAGCGTGCCCTTTGGCCGGCTCGCCGAGCACGGCCTCTACTTTGTCGCGTTCTCCGCCGATCGCGAGCGCTTCGACCGCATGCTCGAGCGCATGTTCGGACTGGCGGACGGCCAGCGCGACCGCTTGACGGACTTCAGCCGTCCGGTCGCGGGGGCTGTGTACTTCGCGCCGCCTCTGACGCTCCTCGGTCTCAAAGAAGAACCGCTTCACGAACGAGAGGAGGTCTTGCGCAAGATCCCCCTCTTCGCAGCCTGCTCGGCACACGATCTGAAGTCCATCGCCTCGCGCGCCCAGACGCGCGAATACGCCGCAGGAGCGACGCTCTGGACGCAGGGCGCACGCGGCGACGGATTCTTCGTCATCGTCGATGGCCGTGCCGAGGCCCGGCGCGATGGCGTGACGGGTCCGACCTCCACCACGCGTCAAGCGCGCTGAAGACAATCTCGCGGTAGGTCTCTCTCGCGCGCACTGCTATCGTGCCGTCCCGCCCAAGTCGAAGCTCATCGAACCACTCCTCCACGAAGCGCCGACGCTCGTCGTCGGTCATCTCCCCCCACAGCTCGCCGACGCGCGAGGCGAGGGCGATTGCTTCCGCCGGTGGGACAGGGTCGTCTGCGATTGGGAGTTCCTCGAGGTCGCGCGTGAGCAGCTTGCGTTGGGTCAGGTAGGCGTCCTCAGCCATGTCGCCCCACCTGTATAGGTTCCGGATCCGCTCAAGCTGCTGCTCGACACCGCGCCGGCGAATAAGGATCTCGTCGCTGCGCGACCGGCCTGCGAGGTAGCGCGCGATCCGCTCGCGCGCGTCGCTGGGGAGTTGCCAATGCGCGAGAAACTCGCCGAACGAAGCGACGAGTTTGCGCTCGTTGTGCATCCCACGTCGGCAGCCCGCCTTCGTGTGTCGCAGCTGCCGGTACGTGCGGGTCCGGTCGTTCGTCTTGTTCCGGCGCACGACCTGTTGGCCCCAGAGGCGCTCGCCGCAGTCGGCGCAGCGCGCGAGGCCGCTGAAGACATAGTGGAAGCGCCGACGGCCAGCACCATCGCCGCGGCGGTGGGCGATGCGCTGAGCGGCATCCCACGTGTCACGCGAGACGATCGCCGCCGCTGCGTTCTCGCGGACCTCCGAGTCGGGATCTCCCGGATGCCGGCGCAGGACCCCGATGACGATCGGGTTCCCGATGATCTTCGCGATGACGCCCTTCGTGAAGAGACCGCTGCGGCAGCGGTAGCCATCGCGGTTGAGCTCATCGGCGAGTGAGGCGAAGCTGTGGCGGCCGCTCGCGTAGCGTTCGATGACGAGTGCGCGGACGGGCGCGTCCTCGTTCGGCTCGAGCCCGAGCCCATCGGCGGTGCGCCGGTAGCCGAAGGGCGGGTACCCACCGTAACCGCCGCGATCCCACTTCCGGTGGTAGCCGCGACGTACGTTGCGCGAGAGCTTCCGAGAATAGGCAGCTGCGGCGTTGATGTGCGCGCCGACCTGATCTCGCCAGTCCTCGTCGATGATCGTGAGGATGTCCTCGTCGCAGAAATACACCGGAACGCCGACGTCCTTCAATGCGTCGAGATAAACCCAGGCATCGGTCTCGTTGCGCGCGAAACGCGACACGTCGTAGGCGAATAGAACGTCGAAGGCTTTGACCCGCGCGTCTGCGACCATCCGCTGGAAATCGGACCGCCTCAGCGCGTTCGTTCCCGACACGAGGTCTGTATACGTACGGCTGATCGGGCGCGCGCCGTACCGCTCGACCGCGTGCTCCTGGGCGTACTTCTGGATCTCTGGGCCGAAGCGGTCCTCCTTGCCCTGGGCGACGGTGCTCTCCCGGATGTAGCCGGCTACGCGCTTGTTCTTCAGCCAGGCGCGGCTGTCGGTCCTCATAGCGATCCTCCACCAGCGTGATCGGCACTGCTCGCACACGAGCGGCGCGGCTGTTCGACAACAACGGCTTGTCCAGTTGCAACTCCGTGAGCGGCAAGTGGCAGCCGCATAGGCGGCAGTGGCCGTCTTTGGGCTCGTCCATATTCTCCGTCGGGAGCATCCCACCGCACTTGACGGCAACCACCGAGCTCGACGTGCGGCGCGTGTATCACCGGTCCCGCCTCTCCGGCTCGCTCCGCTCGAAGCGTTCGAGCTCGCGCTCGGGCACCGCCCAACTGCGACCCACCTTCTCGGCTCGGAGACGACCCTCGCGGATCCAGCGGCGCACGAGCTCCGGGTTCCGGTGCATTCGCTCGGCCACTTTGTCGGGCGTCAGGTACTTCATCCAGTAGCGTCACACTACTAGGTACTGAGTGCTCGTCAAGTGGATCTTCGGCTTGGACCAGCCGCGGTCGCCGCGCTTGGCGGCGCTGGGTGACCCGGAGAGCGACGTCGGCGAGGATTCGGAGGCCCGGCTCAAGATCATCCGAGATGTCGACCGGCCGAATCTTCACGCTGGGTTCCAGTCGACCGGCTTGGAGCGAACACCCCGTTCGCTGGCGGCCTCCGTCACGTGGGCCCGCTGGCCCGGAATCCGAGCGGCCGTGAATGTGACGTCGGAGGCGCAGCAAGCGCTTCGAGCGCCGTCAGGATCTCATCGAGAAGTTCATCGTGACCGTGGACCTTCCGGGTGAGCTCCGCAATCTGGTCGCGTAGCTCCGCGTACTGCCCTTGGGCGCGGCGAAGCTGTACGAAGGTGCGCATGATCAAGATGTTGGCGACGATCGCGCGCCGGCTGTTGAGAACGCTCGAGAGCATCGCGACCCCTTGCTCGGTGAACGCGTAGGGGAGGTAGCGGCGGCCACCCCGGCCCTCAGCTTTTGAGGTTGCAGTTTGCGATCTCAAAGCGCGGGCTTCCTCAGCTGTCAACTGGAACATGAAGTCTGCGGGGAAGCGAGCGAGATTTCGCCGCACGGCCAGATTCAGGTACCCCGTCTCGACCCCGTATAGCGCAGCGAGGTCCGCGTCCAGCATGACTCGCACGCCACGAAGGACATGGATCCGCCGCTCGATCGTCTCGTCCGCCTCAAGCACCGCGGTCTCCACCGCCGTGGTCGGCATCTTTGACGGTCGGCTCAACGAGGGGCACGCGATCGACGCGTCCGGCGACGTGCCAGATCGGCGCGCGAGGACCCTCCATTCGCAGCTCGGCGAGTGACGTGAAGCGAAACGCGCCCGCGATGCGCGACCCACCCTCGCGGAGCGTGACGCGGTGAGCGAGACGACAGAGCACTCGCGCATGGGCGTCCGAAGTCGTCACCGTGAGGATGAGCGGCCAGGCACCGAAGGAGGCGCGCCAGTCGTCGGCGCGATAGAGCTCGATGTAGCGAAGGAGCTTGCGCGCGAATGCGGTCTCGTGCTCGGTCGCGCGATCGGCCTCAATGAACGCACGCGTTCGCCAACCCCGACGTTCGAGCGTGACGAGAGCGTCAGGAATGACGCCAGTCGAGCCGATCCGTGGGAGCGCCGCCCAGTCGCACTCCCACCAGAGGTCCATGTCTCGCGCGCGCACGGCCTCATCGCGGAAGGCGATCGCAATGTCGGCGAGCGCGACGGCATGCTCGAGCAGGAACGTGCTTGGTGCCCGGATCCGACGCGCCGGGTAGAACGGATCGCCCGCCGCGTACAAACGCTGGCCGGCCGCGGTGAGGACGTAGGCCCGAGAGCCCTCTACCCCAGCTGCTCCCGCCACTGCGACGCCCTGGACGAGCCCGCGGTCGCGAAGGTGCCCCAGGACGCGCTGGGCGACGACGCGGCGTGAGGCGGGTTTGAGGCGATCGTCGGCGAAGAGGAACGCTTCGAGTTGGACGCCGCGCAGGGCCCGGAACCCAGCCAGGAGCCCGAGGGCCGCGTGCGCGCGTGCGTGCACGGTCCGAGGGAGAGTGGTCCCGCCAGAAATCGCGTCGGGAGTGCCGTCGTTATTGGCTTCGCGCGTTACTCGCAGTAACGCTCGAGTAACAGTCGGAGTAACAGCGACGAGGGGCCCGTTCATGATTCGGTCGGCTCGCCGGACGGCTCTTCGCCGGCGTCCTCGCGCCGCTCGACCACACCGCGCAGGGTGGCGTCGACCTCGGAGACGGACCGGCCGAAGCGCTCGCCCGAGGCGCGGAGTACCTCGCCCGCGCCTGGCGCGTCAAGCGGCGGATCAGAGGGCGGGAGGGTCCGCAGGCTGAAGCTGCCGGCCCCAGACACAAGACGAACCGCCGCGTGGAAACGGGGAAGCGCGATGAGCATCGCAGCGTCGAGTGGCGCAAACTCGCGCTCCAGCGCGATTGCATCCGATGGCGCGCAGCGGAACACGACGCGACTTGCGGCGTTCGCGCGGACCGCCTCCTTCAGGTCGTGCGGCAGCTGCGCGAGGTGCTGGTTAGCAAGCGTGAGCGAAAGGCGCAGCCCGCGTGCTTGAGCGAGGGCATCAGCGAACGGCGCCGGAATCCCGAGGAAGGTCTGGAACTCGTCGATGTAAAGCTGGAAGTCAGAACGCCGCTCCTCGCTGATCGCCTGCCGCGCGAGCGCGGCCTGCCAGATCCGCGCCACGAGGAAGCTCCCCGCGAGCGCGGAGGCGCTCTCGCCCCAGCGCCCGGTACCGAGATCCGCCAGGAGGATGCCACCGTCATCGATGAGCGCATGCGCGTCAACGGTCGAGCGCGGCTGGCAGAGCATGCGTCGCAGCCGCGGCCGCAGCAGAAAGTCACGCACCTTGTTGAGCAGCGGCGCGCTCACCTCGAGGCGCTTCGCTTCGGAGACGCCCTCGTACCACCGCCAGAAGCCGCCGAGCCCGATGTCGTCGCGGACGCGTGCGGTGAACTGCCGTCGCGCCCTGGGGTCGGTGAGCAGCGCCGGGATGTGCGCGAGCGTCGGCTCAGGAGCGGCAAGGAGCGTCAGGAGGCAGGACTTGAGCACATCATCGGTCCGCGGGCCCCAGTTCTCGCGATAGATGCGCTTGAAGATGGAAAGCACGTTCTCAGCGGCAAGGTCGGGATCCTCGTTCGCACTCAGCGCGAGCGGGTTAATCCCGACGGCACGCGGTCCCTCGTCGGGACCCAGATAGACGACGTCGCCGAGGCGTTCGCGTGGGATGCGCGCGAGCAAATCGCGCACGAGATCACCTTTCGGATCGAGCACCGCGCAGCCGCGACCCGCCGCGATGTCCTGGGCCGCGAGATTCAAGAGGAGGGTCGACTTGCCGGTGCCGGTCGGGCCAAGCAGGTGCAGATGTTGTCTGGACTCCGCAAGTGATAAACGCACCTCGACCGCGTTTGCCACATGAGTACGGAGGCCAAGAAGGCGCCCGCCGGGTCGCGCAACAGACGAGAACGCCGTGGAGACCTCCGCTGCGGCCAAAGGCGCAATCGGAAAGAGGATCGCAAGCTCGGACGGCGTGAGCACTCCCCCGCCGAATTGGCGAAACCGCGCAAACGCGCCGCGCACGCCCGCGCCGCGCCGCATGGATCCGAAACGGACCGAAGTCCCGGCGCAGAGCGCGCGAAGACTGGGCTCGAGCTCGCGCACTAACGACCACGCACGCGAACGGCTCTGGGCGCGTGCCGCGATCGTGACGGAGCAGGCGAATGGCTCCTCGAGGTGGGGCGCCTTCGCCGCGCGTTCGATCGCACCGGTCCCGCGACGAGCTGAACGAGTGTCCACGCGGAAGAGTGCCCAGGGGAGAAGGCCGCTAATCAATGCGCGTCGCTCGCGCGCCTCCGGCTGCAGGGCGATCTCTAGAGAGAGCTCCTCGCCTGCCGCAGCACGCGCGAGCACGCGCGCGAGCGCTGCGGGCGCGCCCGGAAGGCTCGTTGCACGGAGCGGCTGCGCGACCGCGCGCGGAAGCCACTCAAGGGACGCGGCTGTACGCGGCCGCGCCGCGACCGGGACGCGCACGAGATGCGCGCCCGGCCATAGCGCGTCGATCGCGGCACCGACGAACGCCTGATGACGATCAGCGAGCCGGAAGCGAAGCCTCAGCCGACCGCCCGAGCCGTGCGCGATGACGACGAGCCGCGGCTGCGCAGCGACGAGGTCCTCGCGCCGGCTCCTGAGCACGGCGTGCAGGTGCACGAAGAGCAACTCTCCTGTCGGCGCTTGACCTTGAGGGACCACGAGGTCGTACAGCACGGCTGGGTGCTCCCGGAGCCGTGCAATGAGAGCGAGCGCGATGAGCGCCAAGGCTGCGACTAGCACGACGGCGGCTACGGACAGGACGATCTCGTCGAGGCGCGAGAGCAGGAACGCCGCGCGATCCGTGCTCATGACGCGGTTCTCTTGGGCGAGAGCACGCGCCGCCGCGCGCGAATCGTCCTCGGATTGTGTCGGGGACGAGGCGGGCAGCGGCGCGTGAATTCGAAGGTCCGGAGCGTTTCCGGCATTGACCTGCTCATCAGACGCGGGCGGTCAGCCCCGCGTAACGCTCCCGCCGTTAGCTCGCCAGAGGCCGCGGTCGCCCTTCAGAAAGGCGCCGGCGGACGCTCGCCAGAGTGTCGGGGAGCGTTTCCGCTACGAAGCCAGCGCCGGAGATTCCTCCGCGCCGTCCTCGAATGGACGGGGTGTGACGTACGGCCCGAGCACAGCGCTCGGGACCGCGGCAGCGCTTCGTCGAGCCTTCCGGCGACCCCTGAGCGACGCCTGCGTGAGAAACCGACCGTGGATCGTGGCAATCCGCGCGGCGTGTCAGCATGGCAGCGCGTTCATCTCGTGCGCGACATCGTTGCGCGTCCCAAGCTGCGCGTTGTGTGCGCCGAGGCGCCCGTTGAAGTCGGCGAGCATCCGATCGTGGCGCGCGACGAGTGCGCCGTAGGTCGCGTAGACGTCGGGAGGCAAGGCTCCCGAGGGGTACGCACGCCGGATCGGCTCGATCTCCCGCGCCAGTTGTTGCTCGAGCTCGGCACGCGTTGCGTCCAGCCACGCGGAGGATGCATCGAGTTCTGAGTCGAGCAACTTCAGTCGGGCGCGAAGCTCGCTCGCGCGAAGCGCGCACTCGTCAGGACGCGGCGCGGGGATATCGTTGAAGCCCATCGCCGCGAGCTCGCGAGCGCTGAACTGACTCGGGCAGGCCATCACCGCCCCGCGTGCGAGGCAGACAACGACATCGGTCATCAGGCCGAACTGGTTGACGCCTTGCAGCAGCGGATCCGTACGTCGCTCGCTCCAGTGCCCGTCGGGGGACGCATCCGGACCACGGCAGCACCAGATGTGTCCGATCTCGTGCAACGCTGCGGTCATCCCGCCTTCCGTCCACGGACGGCCGCGCTCATCCACCACGTACAGCAGCACGCGCTGCGTGCCATCCGCGGCGCGCTGGTGACCCGAGGTACCGCGCGCCGGGACCACGTTGACGACGATGTCCGCCGATTCGGGGACGACCGTGAGCGTCCCCAAGCCGCGCGTGGCCTGCCGCCATTTATCGGCAAGCTTCGCGTTGAGCTCGGCGACCGCGGCGTCGCGCGCGGGTACCACGCCCGGCTCGAGCCGGCTCGCGACACCCTCCAGACCCGTCGCTGGATCGATCGGCTGCACGCGCACGCGGAATCCCCGCGGGTCGACCGTGGCCGAACCGATGTCGAAGTCGGCAGCCGCGTCCACGGAGCGTTGATCCACCGCGCAGCTCACGAGGTGGCGCCCGTGTCCGGCGGGGACAAGCGGCGCAGGATAGATCCACGCAAGCGCGCCATCCGTGTCGGCAACACCGCGGACGAGCTCCGGCGGACCGTCGCCATACTCACCACTTTCGATCTCAATGCGCAGCGTGCACGAGGCGCCGGCAGCGGTCGTGATATCGACTCGACCGTAGCGGGAGGTCGAGATCCTGACGTCGACAACTGATGAAGTCGGGGCGGGGTGCGACGCGGCACGCACAGCAACCGTGCTCGGCACTGCGCCGATGAGAACGACGAGGACGATGCCCGCGAGCGCGAAGGTCTTCACGGTGATGTGATATTTGCGGGAGCCTGCGAGCGCGAATGACGCGCGTCACATTCACGTCGTGATCTACGTCTCGCGTAGCGACTGGAGTCGCTCGACCTGCCTCATCGCGACGCTGATAAAAGGTGTTGAGCAAGCGACTGCCGCCGGACGGCTCGGGACGGCGATTCCCGGTGCCTGATCGGCGGCGGTCGACGACCTCCTTCCGTGTTGTCCGATTCGCACGTCCCTATCCGCCGTCGACCACCTCCCCTAGCGGAATGAACCCCTGAACGCCGGGATCCGGCCAAGGCACCACGCGGGTGCTCACTTCGCCCCAGCGCGGAGCGTTCATCTCGCTCACCGTGTACGAGCTCGGCGCGACGGCGATGACGATTGCGACGTGGCCGTAGTCGCTGTACAGCCCTCCCGGCCGATAGACCGCGACCGCGCCGACCGACGGGAGGTCCGCCGTGCCTACGCCCTGCGCCTGCGCGTTGCGGAGCCAGTCGCGCGCATCACCGTTCCAGGTGACCGGGTGGTTGTATGCAGCCCAGTAGGTGCACTGGCCGAACGGGAAGCGATCCGGAAAGCCCCCCTCGGGTACCCAGGCGAAGGGCGCCGCGGACGGAGCGGTGCGGGGCGTGGCCGCCGCGGCGGCGGCCAGGCTGCCCACGACCGCGGGGAGAAAGAGGAGTAGTCCTGCGAGAACGAACTTCAACGAAGGTTCTCGCGGCCCTCGATGAGCCGCGCCTCCTCGTCCGTTGCGACGACCTGCAGCGGCACGCGCCGGCCCTGCGCGATCAGCAGACCCTCGCCCTGCTGCGCGTTCACCAGGTAGCTCTGCTCCGCGCGCGTGAGACGGAAGATCTCGCCCAGGCGCGGCATCGCCTGGGGTGCCTGCTTCAGCAGGATCTGAAGCGCCGAGTTGGTGATCACCGCTTCGCCGTCGGGGCTGGCGAGCACGTCGCCGACGTCCTGCGTGACCAGCGTGAGGCCCGCACGTCGCTTGCGCGCGGTCTTCACCAGCCGGAAGAGGAACGCTGCGGTGTCGGGGTGCCGCATCAGCCACCAGGCTTCGTCGACGACGACGAAGGTCGGCCGGGTCGAGTCCGCAAGGCTCGCCCAGATGCGATCAAGCACCAGGAACATCGCGGCGGCGCGCTCCTCCTCGGGGAGACCGGCGAGCACGTAGACGACGCTGTCGGCGCCCATCGATAGCGGCGCATCGCTGCGCTGGAAGAGCCATGATCCCGGACCGCCGACGTAGCGCACGAGTCGATGGGCGATCTCTTCCATCTCGGGCCGGGCCCGCAGGCGCGCGTACACATCGCCAAGCTGCGGTGAGACGAGACCCCTCGTTGGCCCGCCATCCGCGAATCCCGCCTCTGCGAAGGCGAACGAGATCGCTTCCTCGACAGCGGTGCGCTCGCGCGGACGAAGACCACCGATCTTGTCTTCCGATTTGAATTTGAGAACAGCCGGCCGGGTGGATCGTGGACGACCGCGCTCTTGCTCTTGCGAGACGGCGACAGCGCATCGTTCGCTGTCCTGATGCAAGACGGGGACCCTACCGCCCTCGCTCGTCTCGAAGCTCCGGCTGCCAAGGAGATGAGCGAGCTTGAAGACGAGTTCCGCGTCTTCAGCGCGACGTGGTTTGACGCGCGCGGCCTTTGTGCCACGACGCATCAAATCAGCGTGACGCGTCGCAGCTACACCACGTGACTGTCGATGGTCTCGCCGAGTGGATTGCGTGGTGGGACGCGCAGGAGGCGAGTGCGTGAACTGGACCCATCTTCCGGGGTCAGCTGTGCTCGCTGATGCCGCCCAGACGCCGGGGACTTTCGTGCAGCGACTCGAACTCCAGGCTGCGCATGAAAATCGGCATGTTTGGCCAGCCCTTCCCTGTCAGGATCAGTAACAGGCTAGCTCGCATAACCGATGATCTTTTGGTAGTCGAAACGTTGCGAGCGTCGCGGCTCCGGCCGTCCTACGCCACCACCCTAGCGTCCCAGAACGTGACTTCAGCTGCCGTCATCGGTGCTTGGAGAAAACCTTTCGCTAAGAACCTCGTAACAGCCATAGTCGTCAAAATAGATCCGATAGTGATAACGTTGGTCCTTGCCGAATCTACGGGCGTCCTTCGCCTTCTCGAGCCAGTCGGACTGCTCCACTTCCAACACCGTATCGAGCGCGGCAATCTGATCCGGGCTGCTCAACTCCGCATCCACGAACGTGACAGCCACCACTCCCTCGAAGCGGAAGCTTGCCCACTCGTAGTTGCCGGCTTCATTCTCGAAGTCATAGCGAATCGTTAGCGTGCGATCAACGAGATGCGCTTCGGGCCCTTGCTCGCACTCCTGCGAGGCGTGTGGCAGGCGCCACACTGCGTGTGTTCCAGCGGTCATCACTTACCCCCTACCTGAGTGAACTAGCTAGTTTGCCGGCACCCGAACCCGTCACGCGAATCACATCGGTGCCGGCATTGCTCAGTCCGTTGCTCAGCAAGCGACTCGTCAGCGTCGCTTCCGCCTGAGCGTTCCCGGTCAAGTCGCTGACGGCCCATCTCTCCAAATCGACACCAGCACGTCGCAGTGCGACGACGGAGCGGTTGTTCAACGTTAGGAACTGGCCGCCTCTACTAACGACATCGATCGGAACCTGCGACGGGCTTATTGCCCCACTTCGAAGTCCCTCAGCTACTTGGCCAATTGTGCGGCCGCGCAACGCGCCGCCCCTAAAGACACCAGACGCAGTGCTTTGCGAAAACGCCGGAAGCTTCGTGAGTACGACTGCGGAGCCTCTGATTGCCCGGATGGCAAAACCGAGACCCACACTACTAACGCAACCAACCGCCGCGCTAACCAGCGCGCCACCAATTCCATTCTTTCTGCCCGCCAGGCTGTTGACGACAAGATCGATGGCTACGCCACTTGCGGCACCCACCGCGCATGCGGCTAGCCACGGGACGATCTGTCCGCTGGGGTCGTTGAAGTTTGTCGGGCTGTCGTTTGCGTACGAGTAGAAATTCGGACTTCCTGCTCCGAAACCGAGTGGATCCTCGCTTACGAACCGCGAGAAGAGCGGGTGGTAGTAGCGGGCACGGTAGAAGTAGAGGCCATCGTTATCGTTCTCGCGGCCGGTGTACTGGCTGGTGTTGTTCGAGGCTGTGCCGGTCAACGTGGTCTCGCCGTAGGGAGAGTACGTGTAGCTGGTCTGCACCACGCCGGCGCTGTCCGCGAGCGCGAGCGTGCCACCGAGCGCATCCGAGAGGAACGCACGAGGCGTCGCGCCCTCAGTCCTCTGGAAGACCTCGTTGCGGTCTTCGCCGTCGCGCTCGGCGCATCAGACGATACCGTGCGTGGCGCCCTCGTCGACGACGCGGGCAGCCTCCTCGAGTACGCGCGCCTGCGTGCTGCGCCGACCTGACCAGCGCTCACTGCGGCGCACGCGCAAGCCAGCTAGCGCTTGGGGAGCGGCGCGACCGCGGAGAAACCGCCCACGCCTAGGATCTCCTGGCGCGCGAACGTGTTGGCGTCGAGGGAGTACGCCAGCACGGCAGCTCCAGCGTTGCTGCAAATGAGCCAGCGTTCCCACGGCTGTGCCGCAAGGCAGAGCCCGGGGGCCGGCACAACGTCCTCGGCTTGTCCGGGGCGATAGCTCACGACGCTGAAGCCATTCGGCCGCCGATCGCGGCCGACGATTGCGCGCTCGCCTTCAAGCGCGAGCGGATACTCGATGCCGTCAGCGAAGGTCAGGATCTCCTCTTGGCCAGCCACGCGTTTCCACACCCGACCGCCGGTGGATCCCGCATCCGCTTCGACCAGCAGAGCGCGACCAGCCCCATCGGCAATCCACAGCCGCAGCCGCGAGTAGGTTGTCCACGTCTGCCCATCCCAAACCCAAGTGCCTTGCTGCTGTCCTTGGAGAATCGAGACGGAGAGCCCGACGCTCGTCCAGCGTAGGTTCGCAACCAGAGCTTGGTCGGGGCGGATCATGCGTGTCGTCCCGCTCGCCACGTCCCACAGGGTCACGCGCACAGCACACACCGGCGCCTGACCATCGCACGATCCCGTCTGGAGCAGTGCCACTGTGCGCTCGTCGGGGGCCCAGGCGGCCACGTCATCGCGCCCGACGACGGGCTGCGACCGCCGGACGCTCATACTCGCGACATCGAGGAGCACGGCGCTGCCTGCGGTCGTGCCACCGCAAAGCGCGACCGCGAGTTGGCCGCTGGGGGAGGGACGAATCGCAAGGACGCTTCCGCCGGTGCACACCCGCACCGGACCAGCCACGCTCTGCCCGCCCTTGCTCTGATACACCAGACCGCTGGGCGTCCCCACGAGTAGCGGCGCGTCGGGAAAGACGGCGGTGGGAGCCGGCGACGCGGTCGCCGTCGGACTTGGGGTGCTGGTCGGACTTGGTGACGCCTGTGGCGAGAAGGGCAGGCCGGTCGCGGCCGCAGGACCCTGCCCGGAGCGCAGGTTCGTGATGGCGGCGCCCAGTGCGAGTGCGAGCAGGATGGCAGCGGCGGCGGCGGCGACCGCGAACACCCCGCGCCGCGGCGAGAAACGCGATTCCGCCAGCGCAGTCGCAGGAACAGGAACCTGCGCCGCTAATGCCGACAGCTCGCGTGCCAGTTCATGCTCGTCGTATGACCTCATGCCAGGGCCTCCCGCATTCGTGCGCGCGCTCGCGTCAAGATGGGTCCGACACTCGCTACTGCCATCCCGGTCGCGGCAGCGATCTCTTCGTAGCTCGCGTCGTGGTAGTAGCGCAGGACGACAGCGATGCGATCGCGAGCGGGCAGCTCCCGCAGTGCACGCGCAAGGTCAGCGCGCTCCCACGGCTCCAGCGACTCGTCCCTGGGCACGCGCAGCCTCACGCGCTCCCACACGCGACGCCGACGCAGCCGGCCGAGCGCGCGACGGGCCGCGACCGTCCGCAGCCACGCCAGGGGCTCGCGCACTTGATCGAAGAAGTGCACCTCACGCAAGGCTCGTTCGAAGGTCTCTTGGACTACCTCTTCGGCCTCTGCCGCGCCGACCATGAGCGCGGCCGTTCGGTACAGGAGGGGACGACTCTGCTCGTACAGGGCTTCCCAGCGCGCGTCCAGACCAGCCTCCTCTTTCGCCGTCCACACGTGGTCCACATCTCTTTGATGCGCCAGCCGCCCTCATTCGGTCGGGGGCCGGCGGTATCTTGTCGGTTTCGGCCGCGGAATGCCGCTGGCAAAACGGCAGCCTCAATCGACTCAGCCCAACGGGAGCAGGCTGAGCGGTCGCCTGCCTGCCGAATGTGCGGTGGCCTCTGGCACCCGCCCTCGCGGACTATGGCGCACGACTCGGTCGAGCGAATAGTGCGTTCCGCCGGGTACGTCCGCGACACGGGCCTCCGCGGACCGATGGGATTCCATGGTACGGGCCGAGGCTCGCCGAGTTCGCCTGCGTGCCTCCCTAGCATCGATGGCGCACCCATCGATGAAGAGGTCCTTCCCATTCATGAACCAAACAACAGCGAGGCCATTCTCGCAACCTGACCAGGCATACGGGTCCGCGATCGCCGAGTCTCGGTTCCTGCGTCCGGGCAGCGGCGGATTCGCCCAGGTGTGCGACAGATCGAGTCCGACCGCGGACGACCGAGGCGGACTGGTCTTAGTGGCGACGTAGCCACTCGAGGCGACGCGCGGTGCGAGGAGACGACTCGCCTAGCATTTCTTTGACGGCTCTGCCGTTTCCCCAACGTGGCCCGGCGGCTCCAGACGATCCCGGGAGTGGGGCCGGCCATCTGCGCCACCCTCATCGCCGAGATCGGCGACATTCAGCGCTTCGCGGATTTCGATCAGGTGGTCGCCTACGCCGGCGTCCACCCAGCCGAGAAGAGCTCAGGTCAAAAAGGGGCCGACCCCGAGACCCGCTGGCACATGGCCAAGACCGGGGACGCATATGTGCGCGCGGCGCTCTATCGGATGAGTGTCGTCGGCATTCAGCACAACCCCAGGTTCAAAGCGCACTACGCGCGCAAGCGAGCTCAGGGGAAATCGAAGATGAACGCTCTCGGTCATTGCATGAAGGAGTCGCTCGCGATCGTCTGGGGCGTCTGGCGCGGCGCGCATAACTTCACCGCGGAGCCGCCAATCGCTTGACAACGGGGTATGGGACTAGCGGCATGCCCCGCCGTCAACCGATGAAGAACGTGACGGGGATCCTGTAAGTTCGAGCAAACGTCTTCAGTTCGACCACGTCGACACGACGTTCGCCGGACTCACGTCGTCCAGCGCACTGGCCTCCGAGGATAGATCCCTTTACGCGCTCGCCTCCTGCGCGTCCCACCACGCAATCCACTCGGCCAGACCGTCGACAGTCACGTGGTGTAGCTGCGACGCGTCACGCTGGTGCGCTGCTCCGCACCATGGGCCCCGGCGACTTCTTCGGCGAGATCGCTGTCATCGACGAGGGACCTCGTACGGCGACCGTGACGTCGACGACGGCGCTGCGCTGCTTCACGATCGGGTCACAGGATTTCCGAGATGTCCTGGGTCAGAACGCGAACGTCGCCGTGCGGATCCTTGATGCGGTCACGCGACGGTTACGGGCGATGCTTCCGCCAGCCGTCGGTAACGAGTAGGGACCCGCCGCTGTTCCGCCGGTACAGTTAGCACCCCATGACGGTCACATCGGCGAACGACTATTCCATCGAGCAGGTCGACCTAGCGCGCACGAGCGACGACCAGCTCAGGCCGTTCGTCGAGTTCGCCTGGCGGCGCAGCAAGGAGGAGGTCCCGGAAGACCCAGTGCTCCCCTTCGAGGCCATGGCGACCCGGATGCGCATGACCTCGCCGCTTTTCGTGCGCGAGCGTTGGGCGATCTGGGCCGAGCCGGGCAGGCTCGCCGCGACGCTCTCCGTCAACCGTTCGACGCAGGACAACCTGAGCATCCGCGACCTCGATATCGAGGTCGACCCCGACCACCGCCAACGTGGCCTTGGCAGGAAGCTGCTCGCCAAGGCCGTCGAGGCATGCGGTCCGGCTGAGGGCCTGATCCTCCAGGGCTGGACGATGAGCCGATTGCCAGCCGGCGCGGCGTTCGCGGAGCGCATCGGCGCGAAGCCCGGGCTTCGCATGCGCAATAGCCAGCTGGACCTGCGGACGATCGACCGCGCGCTGATCCGGACTTGGGCAGCGATCGAGCCGGAGGGGTATCGCATCGAGTTCATCGATGGCGAGACGCCTGACCAGCTCATGGACAACGTCGTCACCGCGATCCGTGCGATCAACATGATGCCGCGCGAGGACCTGCAGATAGAAGATTGGAAGATCACGCCGGAGACCGTGCGTGAGTGGGAGCGGATGGGTCGCGCGCGCGGACAGGAGCACCGCATGGCGGTCGTCATCGAGGAGTCCACGGGCGCGAGCGCGGCGTTCACCGAGCTCTTCTTCGACCCGCGCGTGCCGAGCATCCTTCATCAGGGCGGCACTGCGACGATCCAGGAGCACCGCGGCAAGGGCGTCGGGAAGTGGGTCAAGGCCCGCATGGCGCAGCGCGTGCTCGACGAGCTGCCCGAGGCGCGCTACATACGCACCGACAACGCTGGAACGAACGCGGCGATGCTCGCGATCAACGTCGCGATGGGCTTCCGGCCGGTTTGGGAGTCGGTGATCTGGCAGATCCCGTTGGAGGACGCGCGCCGCTACGTACGATGAGCTGAGGTTATCTACGCTTTCCAGGGAGGCCCGGCAATCCAGGAAGTCGACCGCTCTGCATCAGCGGACCCAGCTGTTTCATTTGCTTCTGCATCTCCGCGAACTGCTTCAGCAGGCTGTTCACGTCCGACACTTTCGTCCCCGAGCCAGCGGCGATGCGTTTGCGCCGCGAACCGTTGATGAGCGTCGGCTCTGCGCGCTCGGCCTTCGTCATCGACGAGATGATCGCCTCGATCCGCCTGAGCTCGCGCTCGGCCTCCGGACCCTCGGGCAGCTGCTTCGCGATCCCGCCCATACCGGGGATCATCTTCAGCAGATCTCCAAGTGGTCCCATCTTCTTCAGCTGCTGGAGCTGCGCGTAGAAATCCTCGAAGGTGAAGCGCGCCTCCATGATCTTCTTCGCCTGTTCCTCGGCGGTCTTGCGATCGACGGTCTCCTGCGCGCGCTCGACGAGCGTGAGGATGTCTCCCATGCCGAGGATCCGCTGCGCGAGCCGATCGGGATGGAACACCTCGAGGGCATCGAGCTTCTCCCCCACGCCGAGGAACTTCACTGGCACGCCGGTCGCGGCGCGGATCGACAGGCTGGCGCCTCCACGTGCGTCGCTGTCCACTTTCGTCAGCACGAGCCCGCTCACCGGTAGGCGCGCCTTGAAGGCGCTCGCCGCCAGGGCGGCGTCCTGTCCGGTCATCGCGTCGACCACGAGCAGGACCTCGTGTGGCTTGGCGGTGGCGACGACCGACTCGACCTCGCGCATCATGTCGTCGTCGATATGCAGCCGACCGGCGCTGTCGACGATCACGGTGTCCGCGCCGTCGCGCTGCGCGGTGGCGACCGCGGCCGCGACATCTTCAGAGACGCGCCCCGCGGCGACAGCGATCACCGGTATGCCGAGCTGCTTCCCTAGCGTGCGCAGCTGCTCGATCGCTGCGGGCCGATGCACGTCGGCGGCGACGAGCACTGGCCGGCGTCCCTGCTTGCGCAGGACATTCGCGAGCTTTGCCGCAGTCGTCGTCTTGCCCGAGCCCTGAAGGCCGACAAGCAGCAACACTGTAGGCGGACGTTCCGCGCGTGCGAGCGGCGCGGCCGCGCCACCGAGCATCTCGACGAGGGCGTCGTGGACGATCTTCACGACCTGCTGCGCGCCGGTGATCGACTCAAGGACCTTTTCGCCCAACGCGCGCTCGCGAACCATCGCCACGAGCTGGCGGACGATCTTGAAGTTGACGTCCGCCTCCAGCAGCGCGACTCGCACGTCGCGCAGCGCTTCCTCGAGATCGGACTCGCTCACGCGCGGACGCCCGCGGAGGCGCTCGAACGTCGTGTTCAGCTTGTCAGAGAGCTGCTCGAACATCCTCCTAGGCTACGGGCTCAGGCGACGCTCCATCTATCCGTATCGCCCGAAGCACCGCGGGCAGTTCGTCGCCGAGGACCTGCTGCGACCACAGGAAACCCTGCCCGATGTCACAGCCAAGCTCGCGCACGCGGTCGCGGATCGCGATCGTCTCGACTCCCTCGGCGACGGTCTCGGCACCGATCGACCGGGCGAAGCCGACGCCCGCCGCGATCACCGCGTCGTCGAACGTCGCCCCCGCGCGAAGCACGAAGTGGACCGGCAGCTTCACGACATCGAACGGAGCGTCTCGTATCGACAAGAAGCGCAGGTAGCCCTCGCCGAAGTCGTCGAGTGCGACGCGGATCCCGGCGTCGCGAAAATCGCGGAGGGCCGCGAAGATCTCGGGCCCGTAGGTAGCCTCGGGCTGTGACTCGACCTCGATCTCGCCTGGAGCGATGCCGGCCTCTGATGCCGCGCTCAGGGTGTCGTCGATCAGCTCGCGTCCGATCGAGATGGGCCAGGCGTTGACCGAAGCGCGGCCGAACGGGACCGACGCGGCCCGCCAGCGCGCCATCTGCCGCGTGGCGGTCCGAA
>JALYLT010000004.1 GCA_030774095.1 Chloroflexota bacterium | reverse complement strand
CGGATACCTCGTCCTTCACCGCGTCCCAGCGCTCCGGTCCGCCGACCTGCAGCTCGTAGGGCAGGAAGCCAACGACCTTGAGTGTGTGATGACCTGCTGGCGCGCGCGTCGCGTCGACCACCGATGAAGAAATGCAAAGCAGCGGCGGGCGATCCAAGTGGATCGCGCCGCGTTCGAACGCCGCGAGCGCGGCGAGCAGATCTTCGGTGGAACCGCAGATGCCCGCCGCGACCGACGCGGTCGGCCCGCCGTCCAGCATGTAGCGCGGCGCGGCGGCGAGCGCGTAATGCGTGACGAACATCGTCACGCCGGTGCGCCAGCGAGCGAGGCCGCGCATGAAGTTCTCGCCGAGCGCCGGTGCGCCCACGATGGCCGGTAGATGCTTAACGTGGATCGTCGAGACCACCGCGCGCCTCGCGCGATGTTCGGTGCCGTCGGCCGTGATAACGCCCACTGCACGTCCGCCTTCGATCACGACCCGCGTCACCTCCGCGCCGGTGCGGACGGCGCCGCCATGCTCGAGCACGATGCGCGCGAGCGCGTCGGGCAGCGCGACAGAGCCGCCCTCGGCCGTCGTCCACGAGAACGCCTGACGCCCCGCCGCGATCGAGAGCGGCAGGAGTCCCGTGCCCGGCTGGTCGACCCGCGCCATCGTCATGAGCGAGAGCCACAGGAAGAACGTGCGCACGCGCTCGTCCTCGAAGCGCTCGCGCACGGTATCGAGCGCGCTCGAGTACCGCCAGCGCACGGCTTCGACACCGGGCGGCGTCGCCTCGAGCGCGGCGATGGCGTCGCTCGGCGTCGTCGCCGGGCTGTAGCGCGCGCGATTCTGTGACTCCTTGATCGCGTCCCAGTCGTCGAGCATCCGCTGGTACGCGCGCGCATCGCGCGCCGAGAATTGTTCGATCGCGCGCACGGTCGCGGCGCGGTCGCGATGCATCGCGATGCCGCGCCCGTCCGCGAACGGCATGACCACCACGGGGTCGGGGAAGAGATACCGCAGTCCGTAACGACCGAGCTGCAGCTCGTCGTTTCGGACGATGGGACTCGACTGGAAGATCGTGTGCGCCGACGCGCAGAGGTCGTGCCGATACCCAGGTAGCGTGACCTCCTCGGTCGAGGTATCGCCCCCGATGCGCGGCGCGCGCTCGAGAACGAGCACCCGCAGCCCCGCGCGCGCGAGATACGCGGCGGTGACCAGGCTGTTGTGCCCGGCGCCAGCGACGACGATGTCGAAGTCGGTCACTGGAGGTGCTCGCGCATCCAGTCCGCCATCGCCGGCCGGTACTTGTACGGGATGTTGTTGCAGACGTGATTGCCCTCTGGATAAAGGAGCAGCGTCGCGTTTGGCGCCTCGCGCACGATGCGCTCGGCCTGCTCCGGCGGGAACAGGCGGTCCTTGCCGCCATGGATCACCAGAAGGGGGCAGCTCACATCCTTGAGCACGCCGCGAAGCGTCAGGGTCTTCGATCGCTCGAACGCCTCGGCCTCGTCACGAGACTTCGTGTAGAAGACGTAGCCGCCCTTCGTCAATGGGTTGAGCTGCGGCCAGCACTCGGAAAGGTCGTACGGTCCCGCCAGCGCCACGAGTGCGCGAAGCCGCTTCTCTTTCGCCGCGGCCCGCGGTCCATAGATGCCGCCCATGCTGATGCCCATCAGGCCGACGCGGTCGATGTCGACGCCCACGTCCGCCGACGCGAGGTGATCGAGCAGCGGCGTGATGACCGTCGACCAGTCCGGGCGGATCGGGAAACGCGGCGCGTTCTCGCCCTGGCCGGGGCCATCGATGGTGAGGGTCGCGAGACCGCGTCGCAGGAAATCGTTCTCCATCGCGTACAGCTCTTCCTTCACGGAGTCGAGACCCGGGACGAGGATCGTCAGCGGGGCGCGTTTCGGTGCTCCGCGCGGCGTGCGCAAAATCCCGGGGATGACGACGCCTTCGAACGGCGCCTCGATGCGGCGTCCGGGCGGATCGAGGCGCGGCATGGCCTTCGCGTAGGTCGCGACGGTCAATTCGCGCAGCTCGTCATGCCGCACGCGTTCCTCGAACCACAGGAATTTGCCGAGGTGATAGCACCACGCCGCGCGTTGGTACGCGTCGGTCGCCGTCACCGCGTGGCCCGTGCGGTCGGCATCCTCAGCGATCGCGCGATGCTCGTCACCGACGCGCTTCCAGTTGGGCGCCCAGTCACGCCACTGGGTCGTTTCCGCGAGCACGCGATCGAAGTCGTTCGCGTCGATTCCGTTCGCGACGAACCGCGGCTTCCAGTGGCCAGCGGCCAGACGGACGCGATCGGCGGTCTCGGTTGCCACTAGGTCTCTAGGTTCGTCGCGACGTCGGCGAGAAAGCGCGCCGCATCGGCGCCGTCGGCGACGCGGTGGTCGACGGTCAGTGTGAGCGAGACGACCGGCCGCACCGTCGGCGCGCCGTTCGCAGCGATCACGCGATCCGCGACGCGCCCGACGGCGAGGATCGAGGCTTCCGGTGGGTTGACGATCGCCGTGAAGCGATCGACGCCGAACGTGCCGAGATTCGAGACGGTGATCGCCGCGCCGCCGAATGCGTCGCCGCGCGCGCGACCCGAGCGGACCGCGGTCTCGAGCGCCTCGCGCTCGTCGCGCAGAGCCTCGAGTGGCTTGCGGTCCGCGTCACGCAGGACGGGAACGATGAGGCCGGCGTCGAGCGCGACGGCGATGCCGACGTCGATCTTCTCGGACACGACGGCGGCGTCGCCAGCGAAGCGCGAGCGCAGGCGCGGGTGCGCGCGCAGCGCGGTCGCCGCGGCCGCGACGATCACGTCCGTGTAGGAGACGCCCGCGGCCCTGCGCTTCGCGTTGGCCGCGGTCATGTCCACATCGCGCGAGATGGAGAACTGCGGGGCCTCGCGAACGCTCCGCGTCATCGCCTCCCCAACGGCGCGCCGCATGCGACTGAGTGGCTCCCTCTTCTCCCCCGCCGGGGCGGAGGGCGAGGTCGACGGAGTCGAGACGGACGATGCGGCCGCCTCGACATCTTCGAGACCGACGCGTCCGCCCGGGCCCGTGCCACGCACCGCGTTGATGTCGACACCCAGCTCCTGCGCGCGCTTGCGAGCCGCGGGAGATGAGCGGACACGCTCGGACGAGCCTTCCGGAGACACAGGAGCGCCCGCGGGAGACGCCGCCGGCATACCCGCGGGCGCCCCCGCGACGTCCGGCAGCGGCTCGTCGACTGTGTCCGCGATCAACGCGATCACGGTCGCGACAGGAGCGCTGGCGTCCGCCGGCAGCAGGATGCGCCGCACGACGCCCGAGGCGGACGCTTCGATCTCCATGTTCGCCTTGTCCGTCTCGACTTCGAACAAGACCTCGCCCTTCTCGACGCGGTCGCCTTCTTTCTTGTGCCACGCGATGAGCCGCCCCTCGTCCATGGTCAGCCCGAGCTTGGGGAGGATGACGCGAGTGACGCTCACGCGCGGATCCTCGCGCCCTTCATGCGACGAGCTCTTTGGCGACGCGGATGATGTCCTCGACCTGCGGCACGACGGTCTTCTCGAGATGCTGCGCATACGGGATCGGCGTCTCAAGGCCGGCGAGCCGGCGTGGCGGGGCGTCGAGGTCGTCGAAGGCTTCCTCGGCAACGATCGCGGCGATCTCGCCGCCATACCCTCCGCGTTTGATCGCCTCGTGCACGACGAGTAGGCGGTGCGTCTTGCGCACCGAGGCGAGGACGGCGTCGCGATC
Source organism: Chloroflexota bacterium (assembly GCA_030774095.1). Taxonomy (GTDB): domain Bacteria; phylum Chloroflexota; class Limnocylindria; order P2-11E; family P2-11E; genus CF-39. Next base: position 24,175 of record JALYLT010000004.1, on the reverse strand, counting down.
GAGCGGGACGAGGCTTCGCAGGTCGATGACTTCCGCCTCGATGCCATCGGCCGCGAGCTGCTCCCCCGCCTCAAGCGAGAACAGCACTTCGCGCGACCACGTCACGATCGTGAGATCGGTGCCGGGGCGCTTGACTTCGGCCTTGCCGAGCGGCACGAGATGCTCGCCGGTCGGCACCTGGCCTTTGGTGCGGTACAGGAGCTTGTGCTCGAGGAAGATCACCGGGTCGTCGTCCCGGATCGCCGTCGTGAGGAGACCCTTCGCGTCCGCGGGCGTCGCGGGCATCACCACCTTGAGGCCGGCGACATGCGTGAACCATGCTTCGAGCGATTTCGAGTGCTGCGCCGCGTTCCCGCGGCCGGATCCGCCCTGCGTGCGCATGACCATCGGCACCCGTGCCTGCCCGCCGAACATGAAGCGGTTCTGTGCCGCCTGGTTGACGAGCTGGTCCATCGCCAGGCCCGAGAAGTCGACGTACATGAGCTCGACGACCGGCCGCAGTCCCGTCAACGCCGCGCCGACCGCGGCGCCGACGATGCCAAGCTCGCTGATCGGCGTTTGACGGATCCGCGTGGGTCCGAACTTGTCGAGCAGACCCGCCGTGACCTGGAAGGCGCCGCCGTGCTCGGCAATGTCCTCGCCCAGCACGATCACGCGGGGATCGCGCTCCATCTCGAGACGAAGCGCGTCGCCCAGCGCCTCGTTGTAGAACATCTCCCGCATCGCCTGTCCCAATTGCGGCTGGACCTCAGTAGCTTGCATACACGTCCCCCGGTAGCGAGATCGGAGACGCCGGCGGGCCTGCCTCGGCCCACGCGACGGCGCGCTTCGCCTCCTCGATCACCTCGGCGTCGATCGCGTCGAGCTGCGCCACCGTCGCGAGCTTCGCCTCGGTGATCCAGGCCCGTGTGTCGACGAGCGGGTCGAAGCGCGTCTTCCATCCTTCGATCTCGTCCTTCGACTGGTACTTCCGCGGGTCGCCGTAGTAGTGACCCTCGTGTCGGTACGTATCCGCGACGAGGAACGCCGGTCCCTCTCCGCGGCGCGCCCGCGCGACCAGCTCACCCGCGGCTTCATAGACGGCGCGCACGTCGCGGCCGTTCACGCGGACCCCGGGCATGCCATAGCCCTCGGCGCGCTTGCTGATGTCGTCGATCGCGAACGCGCGCTTTACTGGAAGGCTCTCCGCGTACTGGTTGTTCTCGCAGACGTAGACCACCGGCAGCTTCCAGATCGCCGCGAGGTTCGCGGATTCGTGGAACCCGCCCTGGTTGACGGCGCCATCGCCGAAGAACGAGACCGCGACCTGATCGGTCCCGAGCTGCTTCGCCGTGAGTGCCGCGCCGGTCGCGATGGGGATGCCACCGCCGACGATGCCGTTCGCGCCAAGGTTGCCCTTCGACGTATCGGCGATGTGCATCGACCCGCCCCGGCCGCGGCAGTACCCGGTCTCGCGTCCGAGCAGCTCCGCGTACATGCGACCAAGGTCGGCGCGCTTGGCGATGCAGTGGCCATGGCCACGATGGGTCGACGTGATCCAGTCGTCGTCCCGCAGGTGCGCGCACACACCGGCAGCGATGCCTTCTTCGCCGGCGTACGAGTGGATCGTGCCCCAGAGCTTGCCCTCGCCGAACAGCACGGTAGCGCGCTCCTCGAAGTCGCGGATGCGCCTCATGACGCGGTAAAGGTCGAGCGCGGTGACCTTGTCCATCAGCTGCCCTCCACCGGATGCAGCATCACGCGGATCGCGCCGTCTTTACGCTCGGTGAACGTCGCCCACGCGTCGCCGAAGCGCTCGAGCGGGAAGTGATGCGTGACCAGCCGCTTCACGTCCACCTGGCCGCGGGCGAGGAGCGTGAGCGCGCGGCCCGACACGCCTCGCGGGTTCGCGAGCGAGCCGAGCACGTCGATGTTGCCACGGACGATCGTCGAAAGATCGATGCCCGACAGCTCGACGCCGGTGCCGGTCGCGCCGCCAAGGACGACGCGGCCGCCGCGGCGTGCAGTGAGGATGGCCGCGCGCGCCGCGTCGGCGGTCCCCGCGAACTCGACGACGAGCTCCGCGCTGCCTTTGAGACGATCGACGTCGGACACGTCGACCACGGAGTCGACCAGATCGCGGACGCGCGCGAGCCGCTCGCCGCGTCCGACGAGCACAACGCTGCCCGCGCCGAGGGTGCGCGCGAGCTGCGCGGCACAAAGACCTATCGCGCCCGGTCCGAAGACGACGACCCGCTCGCCGGCCGCGAGGCGGCCCCGCTCGAGCGCCCACAGCGCGACGCCGAGGTTGTCCGTCCATGCGCCGTCATCGAACGACACGCCGTCGGGCAGCATGTGCAGCGCCGCGACTGGCACGACCGCGTACTCGGCCAGCCCGCCATCGATCGTGAAGCCGATATGCGCATGGCCGGTCTCGCGCCTTCCGTAGTTCAGGCACAGCGTGTACATGCCCTCGCGACAGCGATCGCACGTCCCGCACCCGACATGCACCTCGACACCGACCCGTGTTCCCGGCGCGATCGTTACGCCTTGGCCCGTGGCGACGACCTCGCCGCTGAACTCGTGCCCGGGGACGTGCGGGAAGCGCGTAGTGGGGAACTTGCCCGCGAGTATCTTCTGGTCCGTCGCGCAGACCATCGAGGAGCGGACCCTGACCAGCACCTCGCCGCGCGCCGGCCGCGGCGTGGGGAGGGTGCCGAGGGCGAACGCCCCGGGGCGCTCGAAGACGACGGCGCGCATATGCGGAGGCAGACTCATGGCTCGACGATCACCTTGAGCGCACCGTCGACGCGTTCGTTGAACGTCCGCAGCGCCTCGCGGAACTCCTTGAGGGGGAAGTGATGCGTGATGAGCTTTTCCGCGGGGATGCGGCCGTCCGCCATGAGCGGGATGACCTCTTCCATGGTGTTGCGGTTCGCGCGCACGCCGTAGAGGTCGATCTCCTCCAGCACGATCTTCTGGAAGTCGATGGAGGAGGGCTCCTTCGGGATGCCCGTGAACGCGACGCGTCCGCCCTTGCGCACCATGCGGATGGCCTGCCCGACGGAGTCCTTCGTCCCCGCGGAGTCCGCCGCAACGTCAGCCCCAAGGCCGCCCGTCAGCTCGCGCACCCGCGCGACGGGATCGCCGTCGTGGTAGTCGACGGTCTCGAAGCCGAGCTCCTTCGCGCGATCGAGCCGCCTCCCGCCACCCACGACGATGCAGCGCCCCGCTCCGAGCGCCCGCGCACACATCGCGGTGAGGAGTCCCATGCCACCCGAGCCGACCGCGACGTATATGTCGCCCGGGTTGATGCCGGGCCGCTTCACCGAGTGCAGGGCGATCGACGCCGTGTCGCAGAGCGCGGCCACGTCGAGCGGCATCGAGTCAGGGATCTTGAAGACGCTCTTGATCGTGTGGACCACATACGTCGCATATGCACCCTGCGTGTAGTGGCCATATTGACGGTGGCCGAGGTCCTCACGGCCGTAGTTGAAGCAGAGGTTGTATCGACCGGTGCGGCACATGCGGCAGTAGCCACAGCCCGAGTGGCTCGTGCCCGCGACGCGCGTCCCCGGCGTGAAGCCGTATGCCTGCGCCACCTCGCCCGCCTCGACGACCTCCCCGGACCACTCGTGGCCAGGGATGAACGGATAGGCGCGCGGCCAACGGCCTGTGAAGGTGCCCTCGACGATCTCGGCGTCGGTGCCGCAGATGGCGATCGCGCGCACGCGCGCGAGCACCTCGTTCGGCCCGGGGCGCGGGATCGGCACGTCCTCGCGGATCTCGAACTCGTGGGGCGCGGTGAGGACGAGCGCCTGCATCGTCGCGGTCCTCGGAAGCGTGGCCGCTCCGACGGCGCTCATGGCTGGAACGCCACGACGCGGCAGATGCACCCCTCGCCGCCGACCCAGCGCCACGGGAACGCGCCGACGTCGACGCGTTTGCCCGCGACCTCGGCCAGTTCCCCGCCGAGGTTCTCGAGCATCGGGATGTTGGCCTTCGCCATGTGATAGTGGACGTGCTCGAAGTCCTTCATCGGCAGCGTCTCGTCGATCGACTTCCCGGTCTGCGCCTCGTACTCCTTGACGAGATCGGGACGGAAGTAGCGAACGCGCACGTGCAGCGAGTGGTCCATCGATGCGAGGTCGCCGCCGAGCCAGCGGATCCTCTTGTCGACCAGGTAGTCGCACACCTCCGGCATCGGCCCGGGGTGCCGGTCGAAGTACATGACGTCGTCGCGGGTCGGCTTGGTCCAGTTGTAGCGATCCCACCCGGTGCAGAGGATGACGACGTCTCCCTCGCGGATCTGTTCGCCCTTCGGCACGCACGAGAGGACGTCCTTCAATGAGTAGTAGGACCAGGGCTTGGTGATCGGTCGCAGGTCGATCACCAAGCCCGTCCCATAAAGGTCACCGATCGGGATCTCGCCAAGATGCTTGCCCGTCGGCCAGTAATGGATGGGCGCGTCGATGTGCGTGCCGGTGTGCATGTTCGTGCGCACCAGCACGGTGCTCTTGCCGTCACGTTGGTGCGTCGTGATGTCCGTCACCTGGACCGCCTCGAACTGCGGCCAGGTCGGCATCCGATCGCCCCACGGCTGGGTCAGGTCGACGAGTTTCGTCATCTCCGTTCCTCGCTCAGTACGGGAAGTCCTTCACACGTCCGAGCTGGTCGATGACCCTCTTCACGATGGTGAGGTCGGTGACGTCCTCGAACTTCAGGTCCTTCGTGATCTTGCCGAACCCCTTCTCGCTCGTGATCGTGCCTTCGATGTTCACCTTCAGCAGACCCTCGTTCTGCGGCCAGGCCTTTGCCTTTACGAGAAGGTCGAACGTCTCGGCCACCACGTCAGCGGCCTCCTTGGTCTGCGTCACGCCGATATCGATGATCTTCTGGCGGTTGGCCGGGTCGTACATCGCGCGGTTCGCCTTCATGAGCGCGCGGATGATGCATTCCGGCGTGGCGGGGTCGTCCTTCAGCGACTGCGTCGGGACGATATAGACCGAGTACTGGTAGTCCGTGAGGATCTCCCACATGTTCGCGAGCACCGTGATGGTCGGCGTCTGCTTCTGCACCGTCTTCACCTGGTCGATGTGCAGGACCGCCGTGTCCGTCGTGCCCGCCGCAAGGGCCGAGACTCGTCCGGCGGTCGTCGTCGTGACGAAGGTGACGTCCTTCACGTCGATGCCCGCCTTCTTGAGCACGATCCGCGTCATGACGTCCGCGAAGCCACCGGGCTCCTGGACGCCCATCTTCTTGCCCTTGAGGTCGGCTAGGGTCTTGATGCCGGGCCCGACCGCGAAAGAGACGTCCACGTTGGGCGCGTAGGTGTAGATGATCTTCACGTCGGCGCCGTTGGCGATCGCGTCGAGCACCGGCTCGGCCGACGAGCCCGCGAGGTCGATGGCGCCCGAGGCCGATGCGCGGAGCGAACCCACGCCGCCGTCGAATCGCACGAGCTCGACCGTCAAGTTCTCGTCCTTGAAGTAACCGAACGCGTCCGCGACGTACGGTGTGAGGTGCACGACGTTGGGCGGCGTGACCGGCACCGCGATGGTGATCTTCTTCGCGGCGCACGTCGCCTTCGGCGCCGCCGTCGCGGCCGCGGCCGTCGCCGCGGTGCTGGCCGTTGCAGCGCCGCCCGTCCCTCCTCCTCCGCCCCCACACGCGGTGATCAGGATCGCGAGACCGAGACCGATCGCCCCAAAAGCACGCGCACGCATCTCCGAACTCCCTCTCATTGCTCTCTCTTTAGCCACGGTGCGATACGACCCTCGAGCCACTGGACGAAACCCATCATCAGAATGCCCATTGTCGCGACGACGATGACCGGCACGAACATCCGGTCGATGCGGAAGACGTTCTCGTAGGAGATGATCAGATAGCCGAGACCGACGAGACCGATAAAAAATTCCGCCACAATCATGCCGATCAGACCGCGGCCGATCGCGAGACGCACGCCCGCCAGGACGTACGGCGTCGCGGACGGGATGATCACGTCGGTCCACAAGCGTCGCTCGCTGGTGTTGAACGACCGCGCCACCTCCAGCAGCTCGCGGTCGACGTTGCGCACGCCCTGCTGCGTGTTGATGAGGATCGGGAAGACCGCGAAGAGCGCCACCGTCGCGATGCGCGGCGGGTCGCCGATCGACTTGAACGCAACGGCGATCAGCGGCACGAGCGCGACGGCCGGTACCGAGTAGAGCGCCGACACGAGCGGATCGATCGCGTTGTACACGAAGCGCCAGCGGCCCGACGCGATGCCGAGCACGAGCCCGAGCACCAGGGCCACCGCGAGGCCGCCGAATAGCTCGCGAAAGCTCTGCCCCATCGCATCCGCGAGCTCGCCGTTCGCCACGAGCTCGAAGAACGCGCGGAAGATGTCCGATGGCGGGCGGAGGATGAGCTTGTTGAGCGTCGGCCCGAAGAGCTCCCACACGCCGAGGATCACCGCGATCGCGCCGAGGCGCACCGCCCAATCGCCGGGACGCAGCCGGCGCCAGCGACTCGCCCGCACCGCCACCGTGCGCGACTCGTCGACCTCGACCCCCACCTGATGGAGTGTCACGCGGCGCGCTCTCGTAGCAGGCGCCAGCAGTGGTCGCGCAGCGGGAGGAAGCGCTGGTGTGCGATGACGCTCGCCACCGTGCGCGGCCGCGGGATGTCGACCTGGAGGAGCTCCCTGACGCGTGCGGGTCGTGCGGAGAGTACGAGGATCCGATCGCCCATCGCGATCGCCTCTTCGATGGAGTGCGTGATGAAGACCATCGTGCGCGGCAGGAGCTGGTAGATGCGGAGCAGCTCGTCCTGGAGGATCTCGCGCGTCAGAGCGTCCAGCGAGCCGAACGGCTCGTCCATGAGGAGGATGTCCGGCTCGACCGCGAGCGCACGCGCGAGACCTGCGCGCTGCTGCATGCCGCCCGAGAGCTGGCTCGGGTACGACCTCTCGAAGCCACGCAGCCCTACCATCTCGATGTAGCGCTCCACCCGCTCCGCCGTCGTGGCCTTCGGCAGGCCGGCGAGCTCGAGCCCGTACGCGACGTTCTCGCGCACGCGCTTCCAGGGCATGAGGCCGAAATGCTGGAACACCATCGCGACGTTGCGGCGTGGAGCGATCACGTCGGCGCCATCGATGACGATGCGGCCGCCGTCGAGCGGGACGAGCCCGTGCATCGTTCGCAGGAGTGTGGTCTTGCCACAGCCTGAGGGTCCGAGGATGCAGAGCGCCTCCCCATCGCGAACGGCGAGGTCGAGCCCGTCGAAGACGGTCAGGCCGCCCGAGCTGAAGCGCTTCGTCGCGCGCTCCACCGAGATCCGTGCCAGCCCGTTCATGCGACGCTCCGCGCGGCGCCGCTCGGCGCGGCGGTCGACCCACGGATCACGAGCGTCGTCTCTAGTAGGACGTGCCGGCGCGCGATCGGTTCGTTCTCGAGGACGGCGATGAGCATGCGGGCCGCGACCTCCCCCATCTCACGTTGCGGCACGCGAACGGTCGTGAGCGGCGGATCGATGAGCCCGACGAGAGGGATGTCGTTCACGCCGACGAGCGAGATGTCCTGTGGCACACGCAAGTGGGCCTCGCGTACGGCACGGAGCGCGCCGAGGACGAGCAGATCGTTCGCGGCAAAGATCGCGGTTGGCGACGCGCGGAACAGTCGCGTCGCGGCGGCATAGCCCGACGGCTCGGCGTAGGCGTCGGCCTCTTCGAGTATTGAGGCGTCTGTCGGCAGGCCTCGCGCCTTCATCGCTTCGCGGTAGCCGGCCGCGCGCTCCGCACCGGTGGTCGTGCTGAGTGGTCCTGCGATATGCGCTATCCGCCGGTGACCCAGGCCCGCCAGATGCGCGATCACGGCCTCGGCGGCGCGCTCGTTGTCCACCTCAACCGAAAGGTCGGCCGGGACGCGCGAGCCGCGATTCACGAGCACGAATGGGAAGCACTCGCGGCGCAACGCGGCGACGGTCGTGTCGGCCATGCGGCTCGTCGCGATGAGGAGACCGTCGGCCTGATGCTCGCGCAACATCCGAAGCGAGGCGGCCTCGCGCTCCGGGGAGTCGTCGGTGTTGCACAGGACGAGCTCGTAGCCGCGGTCGCGCGCGGCTTCTTCAACTCCCCGAATGATCGGCGGGAAGAAAGGATTGGTGATGTCCGGGACGAGCATGCCGAGGGCGTGCGTGCGTTGGAGCCGCAGCCCGCGCGCGATGGCCGACGGTCGATACTCGAGGCGCTCCACGGCGGCCAGGACCCTTCGCCGCGTCTCGGGCCGCAGCGGCAGATCGGCACGGTGCAGCGCGCGCGAAACGGTCGAGGGGTGCACCCCGGCGAGGCGCGCGACATCCAGGATGGAGCTTCGTGCGGCCGTGTCCGAATCCTCCCACGGAAAACGTTTGCGGTCGGCAGGCCGGAGGCTAGAGGCGCGGGTGGGCGCCGTCAAACCGCCCACAATCCCGCCGTGAGTTCTCTGCCCCGGGCTCTGGAGGCGCGCGGCCTGGAGCTCGTGGGCCACACTGATCTCGCCGGCAAAGGCGACGGGATGCAGATCATGCGGAACGGCGACGTGATCTACGTGGGGCACATGGGCGACTTCGGCGTGGGCACGAGCGTCGTGGACGTCTCCGACCTGGAGCGCCCACGCGTTCTGCGGCAGACGCCGGTCCCGAGGGGAACGCATTCGCACAAGGTGCAGCTCGCGGGCAACCTGCTGCTCGCGAATCACGAGCAGTACCCCTACCGCGTCGGCGTCCCGGAGAGCAGCGGTCTCGTCGTCTATGACGTCTCGAAGGCGGCGGAGCCGAAGCGCATCGGGTTCCTTATGATCGACGGGCTCGGCGTGCATCGCATCTGGTGGGCGGGCGGCCGATACGCGTACGCATCGGCGCGCGAGAACGGCATCCGCAACCGCTTCCTCATCGTCGTCGACCTCGCCGACCCGACGAAACCGCTAGTCGCGTCGCGCTGGTGGTGGCCGGGCCAGGCGGAGCGCGATCACGAGACGCTGCCTGACGACAACGACGTCGGCGCGCATCACGTCATCGTCCAGGGGGACCGCGCGTACGGTGGATACTTCGACCAGGGCGTCGTCGTGTACGCGGTCCGCCGGGACGGGTCGCTCGATCTCATCTCTTCGCTCGCATGGCCCGAGGGTGGCCACGCGCACACGCACACCGCGCTGCCCCTCGGCACGCGCAAGCTGCTGGTGGTGACGGACGAGGCGATCGAGCCGAACTGCGAGGGCGCGCCGAAGAATGTGCACCTGGTCGACATATCGGACGAGCGCCGTCCGCGCGAGGTCTCACGCTTCCCAGTGCCGGAGGGCGACTATTGCTCCCGGGGTCTGCGCTTCGGCCCGCACAACCTCCATGAGAACCGGCCGGGGACGTTCCAGAGCGATCGCATCGTCTTCGTGACCTACTTCAACGCGGGCCTACGCGTGTACGACACCGCCGATCCGCGCGCGCCCCGCGAGATCGCGTCGTTCGTGCCCGAGCCACCTGCCGGCCAGCCCGCGATCCAGCTCAACGACGTGCTCGTCGATCGTGACGGGACGATCTTCGTCACGGATCGCGTGCGCGGGGGCCTCTACATCTTGAAAGGCACAATGGGCGCGTGGCACGCATCAGTTTTGTGACCGAATTCGATGATCCGGAGCTGCGGGAGTACCTGGAGCTTGCGCGCCGCTACGGCACGCCACGGCCCGAGACGCAGGCGATCCGCTCACACGTGCCGGCGGTGGCGAAGGCGTTCTCACGCGCGTGGGAAGGCATCTTCCGGCACGGCATCCTCGAACACACGCTCAAGGAGCTCTGCCGGGTCTATGTCTCGAAGACGATCGAGTGCGAGTACTGAGGCTCGCAGCGCTCCCTCCGTGGGAGGGACCAGGGTCTCACCGAGGACGACTACGCCGATCTGCTGAAGTTCGAGACGTCCGACCGCTTCACGCCGCGGCAGAAGGCCGCGCTGCTGTACACGAGCATGCTCGTCTGGGATCCCGAGGGCGCGGACGACGCGGTCTGGGCCAAGCTGCACGAGCACTTCAGCGATGCGCAGATCGTGGAGCTCGGCTCGTTCATCGCCGTGACCTTCGGGCAGCAGCGCGTCATCAAGACCTGGCACGTCGGCCACAACGAGCTGCCCGGCGAGCCGAGCGCTGGTCTCGCCGCGGGGAGGGCGCCCTGATCGCGCGGCTCGCCGGCCGCACCGGTGATGAGATCCGCGCGCTTCAGCCCGCTGCCCGCGACGCGTGGGCGGAGATCGAGGCGGGCGTCCTGCGATCTGGTCTCGTTGATCAATCGCTGAAAGAGCTGTGCTTCCGCTTCCTTGCGGATGACGCCGACGCGAGCGAGCCCGAGCGATTCGCAGGCCGCGAGCGCGCGGCGCTCGAGTGGGCGTGCGCGATCGCCTTTGACTCCGCGAGGGCCGACGACGCGCTCTGGTCGCGATTGCATTCGCTGTTCAGCGAGCCGGAGCTGGTCGACCTCGGGTGCGCGATCGGCTTCGAGCTCGGGCGCCAGCACTGGCGCCGCAGCGTGGGCCTGCCAGGCCGCGGCGCCTAGGCAGTCTTCATCGCGGTCGTCGTGGCGGCCGCGGGCGTCGCGGTCGAGCCGCGCACCACGAGCTCCGTCTCGAGCACGACCTGTCTTCGCTCGACGTGCCTTCCCTCGAGTTGGTCGATGAGCAGCGCCGCGGCGAGCACGCCCATTTCCTCCTGCGGCACGTGAACGGTCGTGAGCGGCGGGTCGAACAGCTCGGACTGCGGTATGTCGTTGAAACCGACGACCGACAGATCGCTCGGCACGTTCAGCCCGATCTCGCGTGCGAGCCGGATCGCGCCTAGCGCGATGAGATCGTTCGCGCCGAAGATCGCCGTCGGCGGCTCGCCGTCGAGCAGCAGGCGCCGGGCGGCACGATAGCCCGAGGCCTCCGAGAACGAGTCGGCCACAGCGACGAGCGCGTCCTCCTGCGCGAGGTGGTGACGCCGCAGCGCGGCGCGGGCCGCGAGCAGTCGCTCCTGGCCAGTCATGGTCGTCTGCGGTGCGGCGATCAAGCCGATCCGGCGATGGCCGAGCTGGATCAGGTGGTCGAGCGCGGCTGACACGCCCTGGCGGTTGTCCGGAACGACTGCCAGGTCGTCGCTCGCGCGAGAGGCACTGTTGAGGAGGACGAAGGGGACCTTCTCACGGCGCAGCTCGCCGAGTGTCGAGTCGGCGGTGGAGCTGGAGGCGATAAGGATCCCGTCGACACGCCACTCGCGTAGTACGCGCAGATAGCTGGCTTCGCGTTCATAGGAGTCGTCGGTGTTGCAGAGGATCAGGTGATAGCCGCGGGCATGTGCCGCACCCTCGACACCCTTGATGATCGGTGGGAAGACCGGGTTAGTGATGTCCGGCACGAGCATGCCCAGGGTGAACGTCCGCCGGAGTCGCAGGCCTCGAGCCAGCGCCGACGGTCGGTAACCGAGGCGCGTGGCGGCGGCGATGACCCGCTCTCGTGTCTCCGGCAGCAGGCTGAGCTCAGCCCGTCCGTTGAGGACCCGCGAAACGGTCGAGGCGTGGACGTTCGCGGCCCGCGCGACGTCAGTGATCGTGACCCGCCCAGCCGCCAACCGTTCACCCCCGCGGAAATCGATTGTCTCTCATCGAATTATACGCTCGGCAGCCGATATTGGATGTGCCACCCGATCAGCCGATCGAGGCCCGCCTTGCCGGGACCTTAGCCGTGGATCTCCTTGCGCAGCAGGTCGGGCGCGAGCACGTCGATGTGGCGCCGAGCGACGCGGATCAAGCCACGGTGCTCGAAGTCGGCGAGCACTTTGTTCACCGTCACGCGTGTCGAGCCCACAGCCGCGGCGAGCTCGTCCTGCGTGAGCGTGAGCGCATGTGGCTGTGGCTGTCCGTCGCCTGAGTCGAGTATGTATTTCGCGAGGCGACTCGGAACGTCAAGAAGCATCACATCCTCGAGCGCCTGGGTTAACTTTTCGAGACGCGCCTCGAACATCTCGAAGGCTCGGTAGAGGATCCGCGGGTTCCGTTCGAGCATGCGCGCGCAGGTCTCGCCGAGCAGTTGGATCGTCACGACATCGGTCGTCGCGATGACGGTCGTCGGGCGACTTCGCCCGAAGATCGCCTGCTGGCCGAGGACGCCTCCGCGCTCCAAGACCCACAGCAATACCTCGCGGCCCTCGATGTCCTCCCGTACGTGTTTGACCCTGCCCTCGACGACGATGTGCAGATCGCGCGATGGATCGCCGCGGTGGTAGATGACCTCATCCCGCTCGAAGCGCCGCAGCTTCGCCTGCGCGAGCAGCTCCTCGAGCTGCGCGTCGGTGAGCTCGTTCACCGGCAGGCAGTCGGAGAGGCTGCGCGCGACGGTCATGACGTCCATGGCGACGCTCAGGCTACGCCGCCGGGCAAGTTGGCTAGCGGGGCGGCACCGGTTGCCGGCCGTGTGTCATCGCGTCCGCGATGTGTTCGTTCATGCCGTGATCCCAGGGCACCGCGACCAACGCCGGGCCGCCGAGATCGAGGGCGTGGCGCAGGGTCGGCAGGAGGTCCTTCGCGCTCTCCACCGCGTACCCCGCGATCCCGAATGCGCGCGCGAGCTGGACGAAGTCGGGATTGCCGAACTCGGTCGCGAAAGTGCGGCCGAACTGGCGCTGCTCATTGACCTCGATCACCCCGAGACGTTCATCGACGAGGACCACGACGACGATGGCGGTGCCGAGGCGTTTTGCCGTCTCGAGCTCCTGCACGTTCATCAGGAACCCGCCGTCGCCGCTGAACGCGACGACCTTTCGATCCGGGTGGACGAGCTTCGCGGCGATCGCCCCGGGCAGCGCGATGCCCATTGACGCGAGACCGTTGGAGATGACGACGGTGTTGGGGCGCTCGCTCGGGAAAAGACGCGCGAGCCAGACCTTGTGCGCGCCGACGTCGCTGATAACGATGTCGTCCGGACCGAGCGCTTCACGCAGATCGGCGATGACCGCGCCTGGCGGAAGCGGGACCGGGATGTCCTTCACCAGCTTCGACTGAGCGCCGGCCACCACCCACGAGCGATCGCCGCGCGGCTTGACGGCCTCGGCCAGAGCCGTGAGTGACTCATCGAGCTCACCGATGACCTCGATCGACGGCTGGTAGTGGCCGTCGAGCTCGGCGGCGGTGCTGTCGATGTGGACGACGGTCTTGTCGCGCTTCGGGTTCCACAGGACCGGCGCCCACTCGACGAGGTCGTAGCCGACGGCGATGACGACGTCCGCGTCGGCGAGCACCTTGAGATTCGCGAGGTCCGCGCCCGGCCGCTGGAGACCGACCGGCGGCAATGAGTGCTGCCCGAGAGGATCGAGGACGCCTTTGGCCATGTAGGTGTGCGTGGCCCAGATGCGGCTGCGCTGAACGAAGCGTCGCAGCGCGTCGACGGTCGGATTGCCCACGGCGTTGCGGCGCGTGACTCCGTTCCCGGCGAGGATCACCGGCGCCTTCGCCGCGTTGATGATCTCCGCGGCGCGATCGATCGCCTCCTGCTGCGCCTTCGGATACGAGGTTCGCCGCACCTCGAGCGGCGCCGAGCGGACGTCTTCCTTCGCCACATCCTCTGGGAGCTCGATGTGCGTTGCCCCCGGCTTCTCGATGCGCGCGAGCCGGAACGCTTTCCGCACGACCTCGGGAACGGACTCCGGCACCGAGATGCGCGTGCTCCACTTCGTCACCGGCGTGAACATCTGGACGACGTCGATGTACTGATGCGACTCGAGGTGAACGCGCTCCAGCCCGGCCTGCCCCGTGATGGCGACGAGCGGCGCGCGGTCGAGCTGCGCGTCCGCGACCCCGGTGAGCAGATTCGTTGCGCCGGGGCCCAGTGTCGCGAGGCACACGCCGGGGAATGACGAGAGCCGCCCGTACACGTCGGCCATGAAGGCCGCGGCCTGCTCGTGTCGGGTGAGCACGAACGTGATCTTGTCGCTGTCCTCGAGCGCCGCGTTCAGATCAAGAGTCTCTTCGCCCGGGATGCCGAACACGTAGCGCACGCCCTCGTTCTCCAGGCAGCGGACAAGCAGCTGCGCGGCATTCATCTGGGGAACACCTCAATTGTGCGCCGCCGGGTACGTTTCGGGAAGACTGTTTTTCGCATGTGACTTGTGCGCATCATGCGCGGCTCGTGGACGATCTGCGTGAACGTCTGTCGCAGGTGCTGTGGATCGGAGGAGGTCCTCAGGCGGGAAAGACCACGTTGTCGCGTCTGCTCGCCGGCAAGTGGGATCTCAAGATATACAACCTCGACTGGCACGCCGTGCGTGACCACGCCCTGCGTCCCGGCACCGCCGTTGCGGCGTTCCAGCGTCTATCGATGGACGAACGGTGGGTCGTCCCTGGCCCATTCGACCTCCTGGAGCGTTCGGTCGCGATATGGCAGGAGGGATTCGAACTCGTCCTCGAAGATCTGCTCGCGTTGCCTGATTCGCGCACGATCGTCGCCGAAGGGCCAGGAGCCTTTCCGTGGTGCGTGGCGCCCTTGCTCAGCTCGACCCGGCAGGCGATCTTTCTCGTGCCGACGCGGGAGCGACGGGACATCGTCGCGGCGCGCCGCTGGGGCAGCGCTCAGCTCGAGCGCTTCCCGGGCATTGTCAAGCGCGAGCGCGCGCTCGCCAACGTGAGCGCGCGCGACGCGCTGCTCGACGCGCGGATCGTCTCATCATGCGCCGAGATTGGTCTTCGCTGCGAGCGTCTCGATGGATCGCTGGACCTCGACGACAGCCTGGCGCTCGTGGAGGATCACTTTCGTGAACACCTGCCCGCGACACCGAACGTCTGAGCGTTACTGCGGCGTGCGCGGAGCACACGCCAAGCAGATGAGGGCGGCGAAGGCCGCCCGATCACTCCGACTGCGGCCCCGTAGGCTTCTGCGTTCCCGCGTCAATCCAGATCGTTTGGATATTCACGAATTCCTTGATCCCGTACGACGAGAGCTCGCGGCCATAGCCGCTGCGCTTGATGCCGCCGAACGGGAGTCGCGGGTCGGATGCGACCATGCCGTTCACGAAGACCGAGCCGGACTCGATCCTGCGGGCTAGTGCTTCGCCGAGCTTGAGATCGCGGGTCCAGAGACTCGCGCCGAGCCCGTAGGCGGAATCATTCGCGACGCGCACCGCGTCGTCCGCGTCACGAACGCGCAACACCGCCGCGACCGGCCCGAAGGTCTCTTCCTTGAAC
This sequence comes from Chloroflexota bacterium, assembly GCA_030774095.1. GTDB lineage: Bacteria > Chloroflexota > Limnocylindria > P2-11E > P2-11E > CF-39. The sequence continues at coordinate 8,989 of JALYLT010000004.1, read as the reverse complement.
ACCGGCATGTCCTCGGTCACATCGGTGAGGACGGTCGGCTGGTAGTACCAGCCCTTTCCCGCTCCGCGCTCGCCACCCGTGAGAACGCGCGCACCCATCCGCACGGAGTCGTTCACCTGCCGCTCCAGCGCCTCGCGCAGATCGCCGCGCGCCAGCGGGCCGATCTGCGTCTTGGGGTCGAGCGGATCGCCGATGCGCAGTGCCTCGACCTCGGCGGCGAATACCCGCTCGAACTCGCGCGCGACGGACTCGACCGCGATGAAGCGCTTGGCGGCGATGCACGACTGCCCGTTGTTCTGGTTACGCGCACGCGCTCCGACCTTCGCGGCGGCATCGACGTTTGCATCGGCGAGCACGATGTACGGGTCGGAGCCGCCGAGCTCCAGCACGCTTTTCTTGAGCGCCAGCCCGGCGAGCTGGGCGATGCGCGATCCGGTGTCGGAGCTGCCGGTCAGGGTCACCGCACGGACGCGGGGATCGGCGATGACCGGCTCGACAGCGGAGCCCGCGACGAGCAGCGTGCGCATCAGGCCCTCGGGGAAGCCCGCGTCGCGGAAGACCTCTTCGATCGCGAGGGCGCACTGCGGCACGTTCGAGGCGTGTTTGAGCACGGCGGCGTTGCCGGCCATGAGCGCGGGCGCGGCGAAGCGGATGACCTGCCAGAACGGGAAGTTCCAGGGCATCACCGCGAGCACGATCCCAAGCGGCTGGAATGCGACGAGACTGCGCTGCGCGTTCGTTTCGATCAATTCGTCGGCGAGATAGCGCGCAGCGTTGTCCGCGTAGTGCTCGGTGCCAAACGCACACTTCTCGAGCTCGGCCTTTGCCTCCGCGATCGGCTTTCCCATCTCGAGGGTGATGAGGCGTCCGTAACGATCGGCGCGCTCGCGAAGGAGCGCCGCGAGCCGGCGCATGGGGACCGCGCGCTCAGCGATGGAACGCTCGCGCCACGCGATAAAAGCGTCCTGCGCGTCGTCGAGCGCGCGATCGACCTCCTCGGGCGTGAACGGGTCGAACCGCGCGAGGACCTCCTCGGTGGCCGGGTTCACGCTCGTGATCGATGACAGCGTCGTGCTCATCAGCGGACGTTGCTCTTCAGGAACGGAAGGATCTTGCTCCACGCATCCTTCGCGTCGTCGGCCCGGTACACATCCTTGCGCTGCTCGTTCAGAAAGGCGTGGTCGGCCTCGGGGTATGTGTGCTTCGTGAACGGAACCCCGTTCTCCTTCGCGACCTTCTCGAGAGTGGCGAACTCCGCCGCCGAGTGGTCCTTGCCGCCAAAGATGCCGAGGACCGGGATGTCCCGCAGCGGCTTCAGGTCCGGCATACGCTGCCCGACCCCATAGCAGTCGACCACCGCGTCGACCTTGTCCGGCGCGACGCTCCCAACGAGAAGCGCGAGAAAGCCGCCCATGCAGAAGCCGATCACGCCGACCTTCTTGCCCGTCAGGGCGGGCTGCGTCGCGAGGTATTCGGCGGCGCCCTTCGCATCCTTTGCCGCCGTGTTCGCCTCGAAGAACTCCATCATCAGCTTCTGCGCCTGGTCGGGCTCACCGATCTTGGCGCCCTTGCCGTGATAGAAGTCCGGTGCGAGCGCGACGAACCCCTCGCGCGCGAACATCTCGGCCACGCCCTTGATCTGGTCGGTGAGTCCCCACCATTCCTGGATGACGATCACGCCTGGCCCCTTGCCCGAGGACGGGAGCGCGAGGTAAGCGTCCGCCGTGCCGCCGTTGGCCGGGAACTTCACCATCTGACCGGGCATCTACGTCCTCCCTTGAACACGATTGCGTAGGACGCCAATTCCCTCGATCTCGACTTCGACGACGTCGCCGATCTTCATGAATTCTGGCGGCTTGCGCGCGAAGCCGACGCCCTCGGGTGTCCCCGTGATCATGATGTCACCGGCCTGGAGTCGGCATCCTGCCGAGAACTCGCTGATCAGGCGAGGGATCTTGAAGACCATGAAGCGCGTGTTCGAATCCTGCTTCGTCGTGCCGTTCACGCGCGTCTGCACGCGGACGGCGGACGCGTCGAGCTCGTCGGCCGTGACGATCCATGGTCCCATCGGCAGGTGCGTATCGAAGTTCTTCCCTTTGAACCACTGGCCGCCGTGCCGCCGCTGCACGTCGCGCACGGAGACGTCATTCGCGCAGGTGTAACCGAAGACGTGCTGCATCGCGTCCGCCTCTTTGATGTCGTTCCCGGGCCGACCCACGATGACCGCGAGCTCGACCTCCCAGTCCAGCTGCTCCGAATACGGCGTGGGGAACAGCACGGTCGCGTCCGGTCCCGTCACCGTCGCGGGATTCTTCGAGAAGAGCGCGGGATACTCGGGGATCTCCTGCTCTCCCGGCGCGCCCTGCGCGGCCCTCAAGTTCGCGCCCTCCTGGAAGTGCTCGGAGTAGTTCCAGCCGACGCAGAAGACATTGCGCCGCGGCAGCGGGATCGGCGCGAGCAGCTTTGCCCGCTTCGGGTCGGTTCCACCGTGTGCTCGCGTCGCGGCCTCGCGAATGTCCTCACGGATCCCGTCGAACTGCTCGATCACTCGCAGCATGTCGATCGGCGCCCCGGGGACCAGCGCGCGGATCGCCATGATCGTGCCGTCCGACACGAAGGTGCCGGCGCGTGGACCATCTTCGGAGACGAACGTGAGCAGTCTCATGCGCGGACCAGACTAGGAGTTTCGCTCGATCGTGCGCAGGACGCGCCGCGCGCGATCGACGACCGGGGCATCGAGCATCTGGCCGTCGAGCGCGACCGCGCCTTCGCCACGCTTGAGCGCTTCGTCGAACGCGTGAACGACCCGCCTGGCTTCTTCGACCTCCGTGGCGCTCGGGCTGAAGATCTCGTTCACGATCACGACCTGATCCGGATGGATGAGCGTCTTGCCGGCGAAGCCAAGGCGGCGCGCGCGCAGCGTATCCGCGCGCAGGCCCGCGGCGTCCTTGATGTCCGGCCAGATGCCGTCGAACGCGAGCTTTCCCGCGGCCACGGCGGCGACGACCGTAAGGTCCAGCGCGAAGTCCTCCGACCCGAACGCGAGGCCCACGACGCGATCCGAGGCCTTCGCGATGCGCGGGGCCTCGAGCAGCGCGGCGGCGCTCTCGATCGACGGGATGATCCGCACGGTGCCAAGAGCGATCTTCGCGTCGCGCTCCAGCGCATCGAGCCTCTCGGCCATCCACTCGACCTCATCCGGGCCGCGGACCTTGGGTGCCATGATCCCCGCCAGGCCTGGACGAACCACCGTCTCCAGGTCGGCGGCGCCGTCGTCGCTGAGCGCGCGCCGGATGCGGACGAAACGGCTGGGGCCACCCGCGTCATGAACGCTACGCCCGAGCGCATCGGCGATGAGTCGCAGTGCGTCGTCCTTCGCGGCGGGCGGCACTCCGTCCTCGAGATCGAGGATCGCGACATCGAGCTCAGTGGCGCCGAACTCGCCGAGCCCGAGAGCGCGCTTGACCATCCGCTCGCGGTGCGCGGGCACGAACATCAGCGAGCGCATCGGCCGGAGGCCGTCCATCAATACGACCGCGGCATGCCGAGCACGTGCTGCCCGATGTAGGCGAGCACGAGGTTGTTGCCGATCGGAGCGACGAGCAGAAGACGCGTCTCGCGGAACTTGCGTTCGACGTCGTATTCGCGAGCGAAACCGTAGCCACCGTAGGCGTCGATGGCGGCGTTCGCGGCGTCCCACGCCGCCTGCGACGCAAGGAGCTTGGCCATGTTCGCCTCCGCGCCGCACTTGCGACCGTGGTCGAACAGCCACGCCGCCTTGTCACGCATCAGCGTGGCGGCCTCGAGACGCGCGTGCGCCTGAGCCAGCGGGAACTGCACGCCCTGATTCGCTCCGATCGGCCGGCCGAAAACGACCCGTTGGGACGCGTACGCAGCAGCACGTTCGACGAACCAACGGCCGTCCCCGAGCGATTCAGACGCGATGAGGATCCGTTCGGCGTTCCAGCTGTCGATGATGTGACGAAACCCTTGGCCCTCTTCACCGACGAGGTCGGTCGCCGGGACCTCGACGTCGTCGATGAAGAGCTCGGTGGTGTGGTGGTTGAACATCGTCTCGATCGGACGCACGACGATGCGCCCGCTGGCAACGGCCGCGCGGAGATCCACGATGAACACCGAGAGACCGCGCGTCTTGTCTTCGACGTCCTCGTACGGCGTCGTGCGAGCGAGCAACAGGAGCAGATCGGAATACTTCGCGCGCGAGATGAAGATCTTCTTCCCCTTGATGACGTAGCGGTCGCCGCGCTTCGTTGCCGTCGTTTTGATGCGCGTCGTGTCCGAGCCCGCCTCCGGCTCGGTGACGCCGAACGCCTGCAGACGCAACTCGCCCTTCGCGAGGCGCGGTAGGTAGCGCTGCTTCTGTTCGTCGCTGCCATGTCGCAGCAGGGTGCCCATCGTGTACATCTGAGCGTGCGCGGCCGCCGCGTTCCCGCCGGACGCGTTGATCTCCCCGATGATGAGTGCGGCCTCCGCGATGCCGAGCCCAGCGCCACCGTATTCGGTCGGGATGAGCGCGCCGAGCCAGCCGGCGTCGGTCAGAGCCTGGACGAAGCGTTCGGGGTATTCGCTCGCGCGATCCAGATCGCGCCAGTACTCGTCGGGGAACTGCGCGCAGAGCGCGCGCACCGCCGAGCGGATCGACTGCTGCTCGTCGGTCCGGGCGAAGTCCACGGCTACTCGCGCGGCTCGGGGAAATGCGACTTCGGCGCGTTCGCGCGCGCGGGGACCATGAAGGTGCGCCTCGCGATCAGGACGATCGTGCCGTCCTGTTTGATGCCGCGCTGGCGGACCGTGACGATGCCCCAGCCGGGCCGCGAGCGCGACGCGCGCGCTTCGAGCACCTCGGTGTCGGCGTAGAGCGTGTCGCCTTCGAAGAGCGGATTCGGGAGCGTGACCTCACCCACACCGAGTGCGAATCCCCACCGGCTCGTCTGCGGGACCATCATGCCCGCGACCGTCGCGAGCGTGAGGAAGCTGTTGACGAGCGGACGCTTGAACTCGGTCTGCGCCGCATAGTGCGCGTTCAAGTGGATCTCGTTCGTGTTGTTTGTGAGCAGCGAGAACTGGATGTTGTCGGTCTGGGTGATCGTGCGACCTATCGACGAGCGGAACGTTGCGCCCACGGTGAAGTCTTCGAAGAAGGGACCGTCCACGTCGGCGATAGTGCCACGGGACGCGTGCGGGCTGTGCTAAGCGGCTACGTAAAGCACGGGCGCTTCGGCCAGGCCGAGGAGCGTGGGTCGAAGTTCGCGCACGCCAGCATGAACCTCGCGGTGGCAGTTCGCGCAGAGCATCACGCACTTCTCGAGCTCGGCGACGACTTTGTCCCAGCTTCGCGGGATGCCGTCTTGACCGATCCCGAACGCCTTGTCCGTTGCGTCCGTGTGATGGAAGTCGAATAGCGCTGGTGGTCCGGTCCGCTCGCAGCCGAGACACCGACTTCCCATGTGGTCGACAGCGCGGGACTTCAATCGACGGCGCCAGTCCACCACGGCGCCGCCCTTGCTGCTCGCGTCCTGCGCGAGGTGGTGCAGCCGATGACAGTTCGCGCAGAGCATGTCGCACTTCTCGGCCTCAGCCAGGAGCGTTTTCCACGCGCCGTTGAACGTGCCGATCGCGAACCGCTTGGTCGTCGGATCGCGGTGATGGAAGTCGAACGCCGCCGCCGGACCCGAATAACCACAGGCGGAGCATCGACCTCCGCGATCCGCTACGAGCTGCGCCTTCAACTGCCGACGACGCTTCTTCAGGTACCGGTATGTCTTCGCGTTGCGGCGTTTCCGGCGATGCGCGAGCAACTGGTCAGTGTTGAGATCGCCCGGAGGTCGGCTCGATGTGTTGTGGATCCCGAAAGGTGAGCAGCTCAAGCAGAACCGTCGCCGGTATAGCGACCGGACCTTTCCGTCGATCGTCTGTTTGGCCGCGAAGAGCCTTCCGCAGGCCTCGCAGCGAAGCTCCTTCGACGGGCGATGCGCCACCATGCTCGGGCTGCGACGCGGTGTGAATGGCAAACAGTCCAGACACTGCTTCCGGCCGTTGAGATGACGCTCTTTCCCGAAAATGGTCGGCCGATCTGAGAACGATTTCCCGCACGTTTCGCAGACCAGCACCACACTAGAACATTAGTTCTAATCCCGGCGCATGTCAAACGTCGCGCCCTGCCGCCTGCTCCCTGGGGAGGATTCGAACCTCCGACCTGGCGGTTACACAGAACCCCGCGGTTTCCCGCGGGCGTGGACTATCTCTTCGCCATAGCCCTGCAGGCCTTAGGCGCCGGGCGCATAGTCTCTGAACCTTCCCAGACCTTCGTCCGGGCTTGGCTGCGGATTGCCATGGCGACAACACGCCGAAGGTTTCCCGCAATTCACCCAGTAACACCCTTGAGTTTCCCCAAAGGGCTGCCCTTGACCACGAGCCGCTCGCTCTACCACTGAGCTACCAGGGAGTAACGCTCGCGCGATTCTAGGCTATCGAGAGGGGCGCGAACAGCGAGTGATGCGAGGCGTTGGCCGCGCCTCTAGCGTATCGACGACGTGAGCGCGAGCGTGATCGCCGCGGTCGAACCCGTCCGCGAAGACGCCAGCCTCGCGACCGCCTACCGACTTCTCTGGCTCGCCGTCGTCTTCGATCTCCTGGCATTCGGCATCGGCTTCGACTGGGACCGCCGCTGGCACGCGACACACGCGTTCGAGGACTTCTTCTCACCGCCACATCTCTTCATCTACTCGATGCACCTCTGCGCGACGATCACGCTCGCGTATATCGCATTTACACCGGGGCTGCGACGCTGGTTCGGGTCGACCTTCCGTATTCCGATCGTCCGACTTCCGATCCCGGGCGCGATTGGCCTTGCGGGCGCGGGCTTCGGGGTCGTTGCGCTCGCCGGCGTGTTCGACGCGATCTGGCACACGACGTTCGGCCTAGATGAGACGAACTGGTCGTTCCCTCACTCGATTGCTCGGCTGGGGCCTCCTCATCGCCTTTCTCGGCATCACCTCCTGCCGCGTCGCGCTGCACGAGTGGCGGCCCATTGACTGGCCAAGTGCCATCGTGTTCGGACTCCTCATCGCCGCGACCGCGGCGGAACGCTTCGCCGCGCCGCTCGCGACGAACCGCTCGCCCGAGGTTATCCAGTACATATCCCGTATTCCCGTGCTCGCGATCGAACCCGCGTTCCAGCACACGTCCCGCATCTATCTCGCCGCCGGCATCGACCGCTCCAACCCGCTGTTCGTCCCGCTCATCTCGCTGTCGGCCGGAATGATGCTCGGCCTCCTGCATGACATCAGAACGCGCCGCTGGGTCACGATCGGTCTTGCAGCGTTGTTGAGTTGGACGACCACGCTCATCCCTTTTCTGGTCCCTGCCGTAATCGTCGCGATCGGAGGGAACCGCAAGGAAGTCCCGCGGTCTGGTTCCTCGCCGGTGTCGGCTTCGCATTCACCACCGCGGCGATCTGGCCGGGCACTCCAGGTGGGCCGCTCGTCGGCACCGCACTTTTCATCGTCGGCTCTTTGATCGCGGACGCGATCTGGCAGGTCGTTGCGGTGCCGACCCGCGCGGGTGTGATCAAGCTGGCGATCCTCGCCGGCATCGTCATGCCGGCCCTGACCGGTATCGTCGACCTCGTGCTGCGCGCACGGATCCCCTGATGCAGCCCGCTGAATGCCTCCGGCGCGTGCGTCCGCTCGTGCGCCAGCGCGTTCCCTCCGAGCTCCGTGAGTTCCAGTGGGAGTCGTTCTCGTTCCAGAGCAAGCTTTGGTACGGGAACAGGTCTTTGCACTACGAGATCTGGCCTCGCGAAAAACTCGGCACGATCGAGATCGGCCTGCACTTCGAAGCCGACCCACTGACGAACGCGCGCCTCCTCGCAGCGTTCACGGCGAACGCGAAGGCGATACGGCGTGCGCTGGCCGACGCGCGGATCGAAGACTGGGACCGCGGTTGGGCACGGGTGTGGGAGCCACTCCCGCATCGAAGGCCGGACGAAGCACTCGCGAGCGAGCTCGCGGAACGGATCGCCGCGTACGTGAGCGCGCTCGAGCCGATCCTGCGTCGCGAGCTGCCGAGCGATGTCGCGTGGTCCGAACTGCCGACGCGACCGGCGCGCGTTAAGGCCGCGGCGAGGTCCCGAGCGTCGCGATCAGCCCGATGATGAAGATCGTCACGAGGAAGACGGGTATCGCGAGCAGCGCGTAGACCTTGTGCTCTTCGACGCGCGGCTCCTCGTGGACCGGTCGGTGCTCCGACATGCGACCTCCGTCAGTCTGTTCGAGAGTGAGGTTACCGGACCCTAGGCTGGCGCGCTGCCCCGACCGAGGCGCAGCAGATGTCTAGGTCGAAGCCGAACCCGCGGTACTCGCGTATCACCCGCGCGATTTCGTTGGGGGAGAGGGGCGCGCGTCCATCGCGGCGATCACGGAGAACAGGAGCGTGAGCGCACCGCTGGGACGCGGCAAACGGCAGATCGCTTGGAACACGCCTTCGTCCTCGGCCAGCGCGCCGCGGAAGAGCGATCCCCAGGGGAAGTGGACCGTCACCTCGTCGGCGAACGACTCCAGCGCGAGGCTCTCCAGCGGCTCGCGAAGGTGTCCGCGCTCGTGCGCGCTACGTGGAACGGGTATCGCCCGTCTCCCGTGCCGGCGTCGACCGCCGTGCCCGGGAACGCGCGGGCGCGCTCGGTCAGTTAACCGACGTCGATGTCGAGGAGACGCTTGCCGACGAGCTGACGCATGACGATGTTACTTCTGCCGCGCGGCGTCGACCGCCTCGTTCGCGTTCTGGACCAGGCGCTGAGCTCCGCCGATGGCGCGTGGGACATCGAAGCGATAGTCGAAGTTTCCGAGATTCTCCGCCGCTTCGAGTGCCTCCTCGAGCGCGGACTCAGCGAGGCGCAGCGCGGAGCTCAGCCTCTCGAGCTCGCCCTGATCGACTTCGCGCGCCGCCACGGCTGCAAATGCTAACGTCC
>JALYLT010000003.1 GCA_030774095.1 Chloroflexota bacterium | reverse complement strand
TTCACCTCGCCCACGTCGATGACACGTCGGCGCGCATTCGCGAGAAATCGACCGATATCGCGCCGCTTGCGCGGATATCCGAGGGAACGAGCGAAGTCGTTGCCCGACCCGATCGGATACAGCGCGAGGGCTGTGCTCGTGCCGACGAGACCGTTGGCGATCTCGTTCGCGGTCCCGTCGCCGCCGACCGCGATGATGGTGCGGACGCCATCGGCGGACGCCTCTCGCGCGAGACGCGCTGCCTCACCCGGCGCTGGCGTCTGGATGATCTCGACCTTGAAGCCCGACCCTTCGAGCTCGTGCGCGAGGTCTCTCCCGACGCGCGCGCCGGCTCCGTTGCCAGCCGCGGGGTTCACGATGGCGAGCGTGTGCTCGGAGCGCATGCTTCTCACGATGTCGGTGCGAGCGCCTTCTTGATCGCGTCCTGCTCTTCGTCGGACAGCTGATAACGCGAGCGTCCGCCCTGCACCGCCTTGGCAAAAACGCGCGTGTCCGTCCGGCTGTGCAGGCTCGACAGGACCACGCCGTTGCCGCGCGAATCGAGCAACGCGATCGCGAACGATTGATCCCCGCCCGTGTCGGCGAACGGGTTGTAGCGGATCACCGCGACCTTCTGGATCGTCCGCTGACTCAGGTCTTCGAGCTCGTGATGCAGCTTGTTGAGCGCGTCGACGCGCTCGCTCAGGCTGTCGACGCGCTTCAGCTGACGGTCGAGGATCTCGTCGATCCCCCCATGCTCCCCTTGCGGGAGCACGCGGCGCAGCCTGCGGCGAAGAAGCGCTTCCGAGCGCTGCAGCCACGCGACCCACGCGCCGAGCACAACGACGGCCACGACGAGAGCGACGACGACCTGCGAAAGCGTCCGTTCGTCGAGGATCATCGTCGCGGACGATACCCGTTCCGATATGCTGGACGCTCCATGGCGAGACGGAACCGCACACGCTCACGCTCACGACGCGACGCGACGGCAGCGCGGCGCGCGACGTCGGCCCGTCCAGTCGAGCGCGATGCCACGCCACGCACGACCGGCTACCGCGCGCGCGGCTCAGCGACGCGCCTCGGGTACTCGCGTGCCGCCGGTGCGCCGTCCGCGGCGCTCGACCGCGCGTCACTGATCGAGCGTGCGTTCGTCGCAAAAGACTTCCGCCGTCTCGCGATCACGGTTGTGATCTCTCTCGCGCTCCTGGTGGCCGCCGGTCTGGTGGAGAGCGTCGTCCTCGCTCGCTAACGTCGTACACTTTTCCTACCGGGCGATTGGCTCAGCTGGTTAGAGCGCTGCGTTCACATCGCAGAGGTCGCTGGTTCGAATCCAGCATCGCCCACACGTAGCACCTCTCGCGCATCGCTGGGCAAGGCAGTCCCCCTCGCGTCGCGCGAACGCTCGATCTGAACCTCCACCATCGGTGCCGCAGCGCCGCGACCATCCGGCGAGCTTCCTACGCGCCCCGCCTCCAGATCGGGCTGCGACATGTCGGGCGGCACGAGCTCGGTCGACTTCGCCTCATGACCCCACCGATAGCCCCAGGGAAGCTCGCGAAGCGGCCGGTGTCATGGCAGCGCGGGACACCGAACTCGCCAGCGCGCGTCCGCCCGCGATCGCGTTGACGGGATGAACGGGTCGCAGTAGCGTCGCCGTCGATCCGCGAACGGGGAGACAGAGGGGGGTCCCACATGCGTTCCTTCATGCTCACAGCGTTGCTCGCGCTCGCGCTGGTCTTTCCGGCCGGCGCCCGCGCCGCGACGGCGGACGCTCCCGCCGCCACGATGGCGGGACAGCCGTTCCCGACCAACCTGTACACCGTGCCCGACGAGGCGCAGATCACAGGACTCCGCGTCGACCTGCCGAAACCTGATTGCGCGATCCACCCGTCCGATTGCGCTGATATCGACGTCCTCGACACGCTCGACGGATTCAACATCCAGCCGAGGATCTCGATCCCGTTCTCGGCTCCGATCGAACTCTCCACGGTCACGAGCTCGACCGTCTTCCTCGTGAGCCCCCAGCGCCACGTCGTCGGGATCAACCAAGCCGTGTGGGAGCCGCTCACGAACACATTGCACGTCGAGAGCGACGAGCAGCTCGCCCAGGACACGACGTATCTGCTCGTTGTGACGCGCGGCGTGCGCGGCGCCGACGGCAAGCCGCTCGAGGAGACGGACTTCCGCCACGACCTCAACTTCGGACAAACCAAAGATCGCGATACGAAGGCCTACCGCAAGGAGCTCCTCGAAGCGCTCCCGCTGGCGATGGCCGGCGGCGCGAGGCCGAACGACATCGCGACCGCGAGCGTCTTCACGACCCAGAGCATCGACGCGATCTCGCGGCAGATCCGCTCGCAGCTGAGCGCCGGACCTGCGTCCTTCACCCTTGGTGCCGCGGGCGAGCGGACGGTGTTCGCGCTGTCCTCGGTCGCCGGAATGCAGCTGAGGCGACAGACCGGGACGACGACGTTCTCGACCTCGTCCCTGCCGACGCCCGCGCTCTCGATCTTCCCCGGCTCGGTCGGGGCTATCGCGTTCGGGTCATACGCGTCGCCGAACTACGAGAACGCGGCCGAGGTGATCCCGGCGACCGGGACGAAGAACGGAACGCCCGTCCCGCAATCGACGAGCCAGCTCCAGTTCACGCTCTTCCTGCCTGCCGGCGCGACGCCTGCGGGCGGCTGGCCCACCGCGATCTTCGGCCACGGCTTCGGCGACAGCAAGGACGGCGCGCCCTGGGTGGTCGCGTCATCGCTCGCGCATGCGGGCATCGCCACGATCGCCATCAACGTCGTCGGACACGGCGGTGGTGCGCTCGGGACGTACACGGTGTTTCGCACGGCCGGAGCGCCCGTCACGCTGCCGAGCGGCGGACGGGGCATCGACCAGAACGGCAACGGCGCGATCGACTCGACGGAAGGCGTGAGCGCCGTCGGCGCGCAGTCGCTGATCGGCAGCCGCGACGGCCTCCGCCAGACGACGATCGACCTGATGCAGCTCGTGAAGGTGATGGGGGGCGGCGTCGACGCCGACGGCGACGGGTCAGCCGACCTGAGCACATCGCGGATCTACTACGCCGGCCAGTCGTTCGGCGGCATCTACGGCGTGCAGCTGCTCGGGCTCGAGCCGGACATCCGTGCAGGCGTCCCGAACGTGCCGGGCGGGCCGATCATCGAGATCGCGCGGTTGAGCCCGAGCTTCCGGCCGCTGGTCGGGATCTCCCTGATCACGCGCACCCCATCGCTCTACAACGCGGCGCCGAATGCGACGCTCACATCGTTCATCGAGAACATCCCACTCCGCAACCTGCCGCTCCTGGTCGACACGGTGCCGGGCGCGTCCGCGATCCAGGCCCTGATCGACAACACGGAGTGGGCGCAGCAGGCCGCGAACCCGGCGGCGTACGCGCCCTTCATCACGCGGCCGGTGATCATCCAGTTCGCGCGCGGCGACAAGACGGTCCCCAACCCGACCACGACCGCGATCCTGAGAGCCGGCCAGCTCGCGCCGCGCGCGACGCTCTTCCGCAACGACCTCGCGTTCGCGGCGAACCCCGCGTTGAACAAGAACCCGCACACCTTCCTGACGAACGTGACCGGACCGGGTGCGCCGTACGCGCTCGCCGCCCAGAGGCAGATCGCCGCGTTCTTCGCAAGCGACGGGGCGATCACCATCGACCCGGACGGGCCGGGCCCGTTCTTCGAGACCCCCACGTCGATGCTGCCGGAGGACCTCGCGTTCATCCCATAGCGGCCCGTCCCTCACGAAAGGTAACGAAGGGAGTGCGGGTGGGGCACAGACGAAGATGAGCATCGGGGTCGCGACCGAGCGCCCGTGGTTCGCGCACTACGACCCCGGCGTGCCCCACACGCTCGACTACCCGGCCGTGCCGCTCCAGTGGTTCCTCGCGGACACCGCGGCGCGCCACCCGCAGGCGACCGCGACCATCTTCGGCGCTGCCGTCGCCGGCCGGCTCGTCGAAGCATCGCTCACGTACGCGGAGCTTGACCGGCTCGCTGACCGCTTCGGGGCCGGGCTCCAGTCGCTCGGGGTCCGCAAAGGCGATCGCCTCGCCCTGCTCCTTCCCAACTGCCCGCAGTTCGTGATCGCCTTCTACGGCGCTCTGCGGGCGGGTGCGGTCGTCGTGCCGTGCAACCCCCTCTACACACCGCCCGAGTTGCGCCGGCAGCTCGCCGACTCCGGGACCGAAACGCTCGTCGCGCTCTCGCGGCTCCACGCCGTCGCGCGCGCGGCGCTCGACGGGACGCCGGTACGGCACCTGATCCTCACGAACATAAAGGAGTACTTCCCGCCCGCTCTCCGGCTGCTATTCACGCTCACGCGCGAGAGGCGGGAGGGGCACCGCACGACCATCGACCCTGCGGCGGGCGAGCGACACTTCGGCGACGTCCTACGTGCCGGCGGCACGGTCCTTCCGGTGGACGTCCGCCCGGATGACACCGCGGTCCTGCAATACACCGGCGGCACGACCGGAGTGCCGAAGGGAGCCGTGCTCTCACATCGCGCGCTTGTCGCGAACGTACTGCAGTCGCGCGCGTGGAACCCGGAGCTTGTCGAGGGACGCGAACGCGGTGTGACCGTGATGCCGCTCTTCCACGTGTACGGCCTCACCGTCGTCATGGGTATCTCGGTCGCCACCGGCAGCGCGATGGTGCTCATCCCGCGATTCGACCTTGAGCACGTGCTGCGCGCGATCCACAAACACCGGCCGCGCTCGTTCGCCGGCGCGCCGCGAATCTACGTCGCGGCCGCGAACGCGCCCGATCTCGCGCGTTATGACCTCCGCTCGGTCGAAGTGTTCGGGTCGGGGTCGGCGCCGCTGCCGGTAGAGGTGCAGCTGCGCTTCGAGCAGTTGGCCGGAGGCGGGCGGGTGCTCGAAGGCTACGGACTCACCGAAGCGGCGCCGGTGACCCATACGACCCCGCGGCGGGGGCAGCGCAAGGTCGGCTCGATCGGCGTACCCATCCCCGACGTCGACGCGAAGATCGTTGACCTCGAGGCCGGGACGCGCGACCTGCCGGTCGGCGTTACGGGCGAGCTCGTCGTGCGCGGCCCGAACCTGATGGACGGCTACTACGAAAGGTCCGACGAGACCAAGCTCGCGCTCCGCGACGGTTGGCTCTTCACCGGAGACGTCGCGCGCATGGACGAGGACGGCTACTTCTACATCGTCGACCGCAAGAAGGAGTTGATCATCGTGTCGGGCTACAACGTCTACCCGCGCGAGGTCGAGGACGCGCTGTACGCGCACCCCGCGGTGCTCGAAGCCGCCGCGATCGGCGTCCCCGATCCCGAGCGCGGCGAGGTCGTGAAGGCCTTCGTCGTGCTGCGCCCCGGCACATCGGCGACTCCGGACGAGCTACGGACGCACTGCGCAGCGTCGCTCGCTCGCTTCAAGATCCCGGCCGAGATCGAATTCCGCTCCGATCTGCCGAAGAGCATGGTGGGCAAGGTGCTGCGGCGCGCTCTCGCGGAAGAGGAGCAGGCGTCGCGCGTCGCTGGAGAAACGGCAGGGAGGCAGCGTTGAAGATCGACGAGCTGCGGCGGGTCTGCGTGGTCGGAGCGGGCCTGATGGGACGGCAGATCGCGCTCAACGCGGCGCACAACGGGTACGCGGTGCGGCTCTGTGACGCGAGCGCCGAGCAGCTGCGGGCCGCCCAGCGCTGGGTCGATGAGTACGTCGCGTCGCGTGTCGAGAAAGGCCGATGGACCAAAGTTGAGGCGGCCGCCGCGCGGGCGCGGCTCGGCTTCGCCGCGAACCTCGCGGAGGCGGCGGCGGATGCCGATCTGGTGGTCGAGGCCGTAGTGGAAGACCTCGCGGTGAAGCGCGCGGTCTTCGCGGAGCTCGACCGTCTCGCCCCGGCGCGGGCGGTCCTCGCGACCAACTCGTCCACGTTCGTCTCGAGCCTGGTCGCGGACGCGACGAAGCGCCCATCGCAGGTCGCGAACCTCCACTACTTCAACCCGGCGATGGTCATGGAAGTGGTCGAGGTCGTGCAGGGACCGCACACCTCGGACGAGACGGCCACACTGCTGGTCGAGTTCGCGCGACACATCGGAAAGCAGCCGATCCTGCTCAAGAGGGAGATCGAGGGCTTCATCGCGAATCGGCTGCTTCGAGCGCTTGGCCGCGAGGCCTGCTTCCTCGTCGATGAGGGCTACGCAACGTTCGAGGAGGTGGACCTCGCCGCCGAGAAGGCCCTCGGCCATCCGCTCGGGCCGTTCCGCCTCATGGATCTGACCGGTATCGACCTCGCCTTCATGATCCGGTCGGCGATGTACGAAGCTTCGGGTCGGGACGAGGACCGGCCCGCGCGGTGCATCGAGGAGCGCTACCGGGCTGGTCACTACGGCCGGAAGACCGGCCGCGGTTTCTACAGCTACGAGTGAGCGACGCTCAGCGGTAGCGCGCGAGATAGCGCGGACTCGCGATGCGCAGCTTGTCCGCGACCGTCGCCACCAGGTGCGCGAGCGCTCCCTCAGGTGTCTCGCCGGCGCGGATCCGCCGCGCGAGCTCGCGGTTCAGGTCGCGCGCCCATCGGCGCAGACCGTCGACATCGTCCGGGATCGGGCCCTCGCGTCCGAGAAGCCGCGCCAGCGATTCGACCTCGCGCCGCACCAGCGGCGGCCCGATCGTGAGCTCGCGCTCGAGGATGCCGAGGCCGTTCGCGGCGACGAGCGCGCGGAACCGGAGCCGCGGATCATCGATCCCCGGCAGTATCTCCGTCTCGATGAACTCGCGCACCGCCTCGGCGAGCTCCGCGGCGTGGGGGCGATCCTGCATCAGCCGACCCGCTCGAGGAGCTGGAGCAGCTCGAACTCCATCTCGGCGGCGAGCCGCCCGAGCACGGCGAGCTCGACGCTCTTCTGCTGCCCCGAAAGGTGGCGGCGAGACTGCGTCAGCGCGCCGATCGCCCACTTCAAATTGCCCACGATCTCCCAGTAGGCGAGCGCTCGCGGCGAGATGTCCCTTCCGGTAAGCGCGTTGTAGCGCTCGAGGTACGGCGCCACCTCACCGATCCCGCCCAGCCGAAGGTGATCGACACCGAAGCGCCAGGCCCGCACGAGCGGCCACGCCACGTCTTCGGCTGGATCACCAAGGTGTGCGAACTCCCAGTCGAGGACGTACGCAAGCCCGGAGCTGTTGACCACGAGATTGCCGACGCGGAAGTCGCCGTGGGCAACGACCGTCTGGTGATGCTCCGGCGCGTTGTGCGTCGCCCACGCGAGCCCGAGCTCGATCGCGGGATGCGGCTCGTCAAGCGCGTCGAGCTCGCGCTCGAGCCGTACCAGGACATCGCGGGCTCCGCCGCCGCTGAGGAAGGGAACGCGCTCGGCCGGGATGGCATGGATCTTCGCGAGCTCTTCGGCCATCTGCACCGGCAGCGCGGCACGGGCACCGGCGAGCTCGGGGTGCTGCACGACGCGTCGCCCAATGGTCTCCCCCGCCACACGCTCCGTGACGAAGGCGGGCCGCCCTGCGACCTCCCCGAGATAGCCATACGGCTTCGGGACGCGCACCCCCACCTCGTACGCGACCGCGACGACCCGGTACTCGCTCTGGAGCGGCAGCGTCTGCGAGTGGATGACGCCGCCGCCGGCCCGCCGGACGAGCAGCTCACGTTTCCCCTCGGGGGTACGCAGGTCAAGCGCCCATGCCTCCTTGGAGGCGCCACCGGGGAGGAGCGCGAGCCGCTCGACCGCGATGTCGTTGCCGAAGAGGGGGACGAGATACGGGCGCAGCGCCTCGGCGAACGACGGCTCGGCGCCGCTCATCACGCCGTCTGGCCCCCGTCCACCGCCAGCACCTGCCCGGTGACGTAGTCGGACGCGCGGGACGCGAGATACACGACCGCGCCCTTTAGGTCTTCGGCGCCGCCGATCCGCCCGAGCGGGATCGCCCGCGCGAGGCGATCGCCCCAGTGCTCGACGATCGCGCTCGACATCTGACTCGGGAACCACCCCGGCGCGATCGCGTTCACGTTGATCTTGTGGCGCGCCCACTTGACGGCGAGATCGCGGGTGAAGTTGACAAGACCTCCCTTGCTCGCGTTGTACGCGATCGAATCGAGCACCTCTGGCATCGCGCCGCCCAAGCCGGCGACGGACGCGATGTTGATGATCTTTCCGCCACCCTGGGCGATCATCACGTTGCCCGCCGCTTGCGCGCAGAGGAACGCGCCAGTGAGGTTCACCTCGATCACGCGCCGCCAGTCCTCCACGGCCATGCTCGCGGCAGGCGCGACCCAGGCGCGGCCTGCGTTGTTCACGAGGATGTCGATGCGGCCGAACTCCGCCTTCGCGCGCTCGACCATCGCTCGCACGTCGTCCGCGACGGTGACGTCACAGCGGAGTCCAAGAGCCCGAACGCTGAGCTTCGACAGCTCCGCAGCCGTCTCCTCGCAGCGCTCGGCCTTGCGGGCGCAGAGAACGACGTTCGCCCCCATCTCGGCGAGCGCGCTCGCCATCTGCCTTCCCAGTCCGCTCCCCCCGCCCGTGACGATCGCGACCTTCCCCGTGAGGTCGAACAGCTCTCGCGTGTGCATCAGCTTCCTCTTTCTCTTAAGCGCGGCTGTAGAGTTCCGCGCGTGCCGGCCTTCGCTCCGTCCCCCGAGGTACACGCCCTGCGCGAGCGCGTCCGGGCCTTCATGGACGCCCATGTCTACTCCAACGAGCGCGCTCTCGCCCGCGAGGACGACGAGGCGGAGGCGCTCATGAGGGAGCTCCAGGGCCGAGCGAAGGCGGCCGGTCTGTGGGCAATGTTCATCGGCCCGGAGGCGGGCGGGACCGGGACCGGCTTCCTCCCCTACGTGTACCTCAATGAAGTCATCGGCCGAAGCCTGTTCGCGCCGCGAGTCTTCGGCTGTCAGGCGCCGGACACCGGCAACGCCGAGATCCTGCACGAGTTCGGCACGCCCGAACAGAAGACGCGCTGGCTGCGTCCGCTCGTCGCCGGCGAGATCCGCTCCTTCTTCGCTATGACCGAGCCGGAGGTGTCCGGCTCCGATCCGCGCGGCCTGCGGGCTCGGGCGGAGCGCGACGGTGACGCGTGGGTCATCACCGCCCACAAGTGGTTCAGCTCGGGGGCCGAGGGTGCGGCGCTCGCGATCGTCATGGCGGTCACCGACCCGGACGCGGCGCAGCACGACCGCATGAGCCAGATCATCGTGCCGACGGACACGCCAGGAGTCGAGATCGTGCGCGCGATCCCGACGCTCGGCCACCGCGGTCGCGGCTGGAACACCCACTGCGAGGTGCGGTTCACGCAGGTGCGCGTCCCGCTCGCGAACACGCTGGGGCAACCCGGCGATGGGTTCCGTATCGCGCAGAAGCGGCTCGGTCCAGGTCGGATCCACCACGTCATGCGCTGGCTCGGGCAGATGCAGCGCGCCTTCGACCTCATGTGCGGACGCGCGCTTTCGCGCGAGGCGTTCGGAAGTCCTCTCGCCGACAAGCAGACCGTCCAGAACTGGATCGCCGACTCCGCCGCCGAGATCCAAGCCTGCCGGTTGCTCACGCTCCAAGCGGCGCACCGCCTCGACGCGGGCGACGAGGCGCGCGTCGAGATCTCGCTCGTGAAGTTCTACGCGGCACGGGTGCTGCACGACGTGATCGACCGGGCCATCCAGGTGCATGGCGCGCTCGGATTGACCGACGAGACGCCGCTCGCCGCGATGTACCTCGTCGCACGCGGCATGCGGTTCGTCGACGGACCGGACGAGGTGCATCGCATGGTGGTGAGCCGGGACATCCTCCGCTCATATCGCGCAGGGCGAGCGTGGGAGTTCCTCTAGGCCATGGGCGAAGCGACGACCGTACGGGAGCGACTGGCGTTGGAGACGACGCCGGAGCTGCACGCGCGGATCCGACGCCTCTGGATCGACCACTCGAAAGCCGAGGACCAGCGCGACCTCGCGGGGCTCGTCGCGACGCTGTCCGAGGACTGCGTCTACGAGATCGTGCCCACCGGTGAGCGCTGGGAGGGTCATGCCGGCGCGCGCGCGTTCTACACGAGCTTCCTTCAGGCATTTCCTGACGTGCGGTTCGACCTGCGAGACATCGTGATCGGTCCGCAGGGCGTCATCGAGATCGCCACCATGCGCGGCACGCAGCAGGCGGCATGGCAGGGTCAGGCCGCGACCGGCAACCGGGCCGAGCTCGATATCGTCATCCACTTCCCCTGGGATCCGCGCGCCGAGCGGTTCGCCGGCGAACGCATCTACTACGACTCCGGCGCGCTAGCCCGTCAGCTCGCCGGATCCCCCAAGGGTTAGTTCGCCGCCTCGACCAGCCCGGCGGCTCCCATGCCGCCACCGACGCACATCGTGATGAGCCCGTACCGCTTCCTCTGGCGACGCAGCTGGTACAGCACGGTGCCCACTAGCCGCGCGCCGGTCATCCCGTATGGATGACCGATCGAGATCGCGCCGCCGTTCGGGTTGAGCTTTTCGGGGTCGATCCCAAGGCGGTCGCGGCAGTAGAGCGCTTGGGAGGCGAACGCCTCGTTCAGCTCGACGACGTCGATGTCGTCGAGCCGGAGCCCAACCTGCTTGAGGAGCTTTGGCACCGCGAACACCGGCCCGATGCCCATCTCGTCGGGCTCGCACGCCGCGACGGTGAAGCCACGGAAGACGCCGAGCGGCCGCACGCCGAGCGCGGCCGCGCGCTCCGCGGACATCAGCAGCGCCACGGAGGCGCCGTCCGAGAGCTGACTGGCGTTCCCAGCGGTCACCGTGCCGCCCTCGGTGAATGCCGGCGGGAGCTTCGCGAGTCCCTCGAGCGTGGTGTCCGGCCGGTTGCACTCGTCGCGATCGATGGTGACTTCTCTCGTCGACGTCTCGCCCGTCACCTTGTCCGTGACTTGCGTCGGGACCGTCAGCGGGAGGATCTCGTCCTTGAACTTCGCAGCGCGCTGCGCCGCGGCGGTGCGCTGCTGTGAGATCAGCGCGAATTCATCCTGACGCTCGCGCGTGATGCCGTACCGCCCTGCGACCACCTCGGCCGTCTGGCCCATCGGCATGTAGATGTCCTTCTTGTGCTCGAGGAGCCACGGGTTCGCGAGGTTCTTCCGGTTGTAGTCGTTCTGCAGCATGGTGATGGATTCGAGCCCACCGGCGATCGCGACGTCATAGCTGCCCCCCTCGATCATCCGCGCAGCGATCGCGATCGCGTTCAGACCCGACGCGCAGAAGCGGCTGACCGTCGATCCCGGCACCGTCGCCGGAAGCCCGGCCATGAGCGCGACCGTCCGTCCGACGTTCGAACCCTGCGGACCCTCCGGGAAGCCCGCTCCGAGGATGACGTCGTCGATCTCCGCGATATCCAGCTCCGGTACCCGTCGTAGCACCTCGCGGACACAGCGCACCGCGATGTCGTCGGGACGGGTGAGGTTGAACGAGCCGCGGAACGACTTCGCGAGTCCGCTCCTCGCGCTCGCGACGATCACCGCTTCACGCATCGCGCTGCCGCCTCACTGCGTCGCGCTCCAGTGCGGCTCGCGCTTCTCGAGGAAGGCGGCGACGCCTTCGCGGCCATCCGGGTGCGCAAGGCAGCGACTGAACGCCGCCCGCTCGGTCCGCAATCCATCGCCGAGCGCGGCATCGCGCGTCTCGCGCGCGAGCGCTTTGACGACGGCGAGAGCATGCGGCGACTGCGCCGCCAGTGTGCGCGCGAGCGCGCCGGCCTTCCCGAAGAGCTCGGTGGCCTCGACCACGTCCTCCACGAGGCCCCATTCGTACGCGCGCCGTCCCGAGATGGGCTCGCCGGTGAAGATCATGAGCCGCGCGCGACCAGGTCCGACGGACCTGGGCAGCCGCTGCGTGCCGCCGCCGCCCGGCAAGAGGCCGAGCCGGATCTCGGGGAGGCCGATGCGCGCGTCCAAGGCCGCGATCCGGATGTCGCAGGCCAGCGCGATCTCGAGGCCGCCGCCCATACAGAAGCCGTGGATCGCGACGATGATCGGCTTCGGGAAGTCCTCGATCTTGTCCGCGAGCCGTTGGATGCCCTCGCGGCCCGCGTCGGCGCGCTTCTCGAGCAGCGCCGGGAACTCCGCGATGTCCGCTCCGCCGGTGAAGCCGCGCTCCCCCGCCCCGCGCAGGAGCGCGACGCGCGTCTCCGGATCGGCCGCGAGCGCCTCGAGCGCGGTCTCGAGGGCGACCACGACCTGCGTGCTCATCGCGTTCACCGGCGGGCGATCGATCGTGACCGCCGTCACCCCGCCCGACCGCTCGAGGTGGATGAACTCAGGAGGCAGGTGCGGCC
Source organism: Chloroflexota bacterium (assembly GCA_030774095.1). GTDB lineage: Bacteria > Chloroflexota > Limnocylindria > P2-11E > P2-11E > CF-39. Next base: position 16,785 of record JALYLT010000003.1, on the reverse strand, counting down.
TCCTTGCGCGCGGCGAAGCGCTCGCGGAGCGCCGTCTTGCGGAACTTACCCACGCCCGTCTTCGGGATCTCGTCCACGAATTCGTAGATGTCGGGGAGCCACCATTTCGCGAAATGCGGAGCAAGATGCTCGCGGAGCTCCTCGGGGGTCGCTTTCTGGCCGGGCTTCAACAGGATGACGGCGAGGGGACGCTCCGACCAACGCTCGTCGGGGATCGCGATGACCGCGGCTTCGGCGACCGCGGGATGCGCCATCAACGAGTTCTCGAGCGCGACAGAGCTGATCCACTCGCCGCCGGACTTGATGAGATCCTTGGACCGGTCCTGGATGTCGACGTAGCCGCGGGCGTCGATGGTGACGATGTCACCGGTCTTGAACCAGCCGTCCGCGGTGAAGCGATCAGCGGACTCCGGACTCTTGTAATACGCGCGGGCGACCCACGGGCCGCGCACCTCGAGCTCGCCCATCGCCTTGCCGTCCCAGGGAACAGCCTTGCCCTCGTTCTGCGCGCGGATCTCGACGAACGGTACCGCGTATCCCTGCTTCGCGCGCATCGTGAACTGCGTCGCGGAGTCGGCGCGCTCGAGGTCGCTCATGAGATGCGATACCGTGCCGAGCGGCGTCATTTCGGTCATGCCCCACGCGTGGACGACGCGGAGCCCGTGACGTTCGTCGAAGCCCCGGATCATCGACTCCGGCGCGGCCGAGCCGCCGACGACGAGCGCCCGGAGGCTCGACAGGTCGTAGGCCTTCGGCTGCTCGTCGAGCGTGCGCAGGAGCCCGAGCCAGATGGTCGGCACACCGGCGGTGACTGTGACGTGCTCGCGCGCGAACGCGTCGAGAAGGCTTGCGGGGTCGAGGTGCGGCCCGGGAAAGACCTGAGCGGCCCCGACCATCGTGCAGGTGAAGGGCAGGCCCCAGGCATTCACGTGGAACATCGGCACGACGGGCAGGACGACATCGGACTCCTGGATGCCGATCGGGCCGGCCGCCGCTTGCGCGAGGGTGTGCAGAACGATCGCGCGATGCGAATACACGACGCCCTTCGGACGACCCGTGGTCCCGGACGTGTAGCACATCGCGACCGCCTCGTTCTCGTCGAGCTCCGGATAGGTGAAGGCGTTCGCGTCGCCGCGGGCGAGGAGCTCCTCGTAACCGATCATGCTGGCCGGTGCCTTCGCCGCGTGCTCGATCACGATCACGTGCTCGATCCGCACGTCGGCGCGAAACTTCTCGAAGACCGGTAGCAACGTCTCGTCGATGATGAGTGCCCGGTCCTCGGCATCGTTGACGATGTACGTGAGGTCGCTCGGGTGGAGGCGCGGGTTGATGGTGTGAAGGACGCCACCGGCCAGCGGCACGCCGAAGTACGCCTCGAGGTGCTCGTACTGGTTCCAGCACAGCGTCGCGACGCGGTCGCCACGCCTCAGGCCGAGGTGCTGCAGCGCGACGGCGAGCTGCTTCGCGCGTGGTACGAAGTCCCCGTAGGTGTAGCGGTGGAAGCTCTTGTCCGGTCTGCGGGTCACGATCTCCTTGCGGGCCCAGAGGGACTCCGCGCGCCGGAAGATCGGTGCGAGGGTCAGAGGGTACGCCATCATCAGTCCATCCACGTCAGTACCTCCCCAATGTCCAGTCGATCAGCTTGATCAGCCGTCGAGCAGTGCCCGTGCGATCTCAGCTCGGTGGTCAGCGCCAGAGCGATCAAAGGATTCGATCCACAGCGCGCGCTTGTAATAGCGATGGAGCGGATGGTCCCAGGTGAAGCCCATGCCGCCATGCACCTGGATCGCGCGCTCGCATGCGGCCACCGCGGCCTCGGCGGCCTGCGCCTTCGCCGCCAACGCGGCGAGCTCCGCCTGCTCGTCACCCTCAGCGATGCACCACGCCGCCCAATACGCCAGAGAGCGCGCGAGCTCGACCTCCACGTAGGTGTCCGCGAGCTTGTGCGATACGGCCTGGTACGCGCCGATGGGCCTGCCGAACTGCTCGCGGGTCTTCGCGTGCGCGACGCCGAGCGCGAGCGCTTGGCTGCCGATGCCCACCGCCTCGAGCGCGAGCGCGGCGAGCGCGCGTCGCCTGGTCCGCGCGATGATCTCCGCCGCGGCCGGCGGTGCCGCGAGAAGCGTCCCTTCATCGTCGTCCAAGGTGACGCGCCCGAGCCGTCGCGTCGCGTCGACCGTGTCGAGGACGCTGACCCGCGGCCGGTCGTGGCGGCGCTCGGTCAGGAAAAGCGCGACGCCATCGGGCCCGCGTGCGACGACGACGAAGGCGTCGACGCAGCCGGCATCGGGCACCAGGTGTTTTTCTCCGCGCAGAAGCCAGCGACCATCGACGCAGCGCGCCTCGGTCGCGACCGCGTCAGCCTTTGCGGCGCCCGCGCGTCGCCCAGGCTCACGCGACGCGAGCGTCGCGGTGAGTGCGCCGGACGCAATCCGCGGCAACAGCTCCGGCGCGCAGGCGAGCGCCGGCAGGGCAAGACCGACCGTCGCAAAGTACGGCCCCGGATAGAGCGCACGACCGAGCTCCTCGAAGATGATCGCTTCCTCGAGGAAGCTCTGGCCCGCGCCGCCATCTGTTTCGGGGATCGAGGCGCCGGTCCACCCGAGACGGGCAAGCTCCTGCCAGGAGGAGCGGTCCCAGCCGTCGGCGGAGGAGGCGAGCTCGGCGATGCGCAGCGCGGGAAAGCGCTTCTCGAGGAAGGAGCGGGCCTGCGCGCGGAGCAGGTCCTGCTCCGGAGAGAAGCTGAAGTCCATCAGCGGCTCCGCGGCAGATCGAGAACGCGCTCGGCGATGATGTTCCTCAAGATCTCCGACGTGCCGGCCTCGATCGTGTTGCCGCGGCTACGGAGCTGCTGGTAACGCCAGTACTCGAGCATCTCGTCGCCCTCCGGCACCTGCGCCTCTTGTCCGATGATCTCGATCGCGAGCTTCGTGAGACGCTGGTTCGCCTCGGACCACCGAAGCTTGGCGACGGATCCCTCGGGGCCAGGCACGCCGGTACGCTCCAGGCCGGTCAGGGCGCGGTAATTGGTGTACTTGAGCGCCTGGAGATCGATCCATTCCCGCGCGATGCGGTCGCGCACGACCGCGTCAGTGCCTCCCCGTTCGCGAGCGAGCGCGATGAGCTTGCGGACCGCCACGTCGAGCGCGCCGGCAAGGGCGAAGCCGAAGGTGCCGCGTTCGTGCAGCAGGGTGGTCATCGCCACGCGCCAGCCACCTCCGACATCGCCGAGCACGTTCTGCTTCGGCACCTGGACATCGGTGAAGAAGATCTCGTTGAACTCGGCCTCGCCGGTGATCTGGCGGAGCGGTCTGACCTCGACCCCGGGACTCCTCATGTCGACGATGAGGTACGTGAGGCCCTCGTGCTTCTCACCTCCCGCGGCGCTCCGCGTCAGCAGGATGCACTGGTCGGCGACGTGCGCGAAGGACGACCACACCTTCTGTCCGTTCACCACGAAGCGATCGCCGACGAGCTCTGCGCGTGTTTGCACGGACGCGAGGTCGGAACCCGAGCTCGGCTCCGAGAAGCCCTGGCACCAGATCTCCTCCGCCGACAGGATCTTCGCCAAGTAACGCGCCTTCTGATCCGGTCGACCGTGCGCGATGATCGTCGGACCGGCCATGCCCAGGCCGATCACGCCCATGTGCTGCGGCGCTTCGGCGCGCGCGAGCTCCTCGAGATACACCGCCTGGTAGCGCCAGGCCATGCCCGCGCCGCCGTACTCCTTCGGCCAGGTGAGCCCCGCGTAGCCGGCGTCGGAGAGCTTCCTGCTCCAGTCGCGCCCGATCGCGACCGCCGGGCCGTTCCAGCCGCGGAAGCCCCGGAGATCGCCGGGCATGTTCGGCTTGAGCCAGGCGCGTAGCGCCGCACGGAACGCGGCCTCCTCGGGGCCGTCTCGCACGTCGATTCAGCGCCCCTCGCTCGGCTCGCCGCGAAGGGTCATGCACGTGCTCATGGCACGGGCGACGAGCCGACCCTCCGCGTCGGTGACGTCGCACTCCGCGAGGCCGATCGTCCGGCCTGCTTTCACGACGCGCCCGGTGGCGAACAGAGTGCCGGTCCAGAACGGCCGAAGGAAGTTGATCTTCAACTCCAGAGTGGTGAAGCTCTCTCCCTCACCCAGCGTCGACGCATACGCCGTCCCCATCGCGGCATCAGCAACGTCGCAGATGACGCCGCCGTGCAGCGTGCCCATCGGGTTCGCATGCTGGGGGCCCGCCCCGAGCTCGAAGACCGCTCTCCCGGTTTCGATCGACGTCGGTCGAAAGCCGATGAGCTTTCCCACCGGCGCGGCCGACCCCTCTCCGTTCACCATGGCGGTGAAGCGCTCGATCAGCCTGGCCACGAGACCTCCCTACCCGCCCCTTGGCGCACCGGCGGCGCACCGTTGGCGGCGCACAGTATCAGACCGACCGTTCGGTAGAAAGTGCTGGGGCCGATGCGGCGCTGAGCCTGGACGCGACCGTCGCCAGTGCTGCGACGCATTCTTCGAGCCCAGCGTCCTGTTGACCGATGCCGAATGGCGACGCAACGAAGTCGGTGGCCCCTAGCTCGGCAAATCGCACGAGTTGTTCGCCGATCGCGTCCTCATCTCCGACGACGGCTACCTCCGCAGGACCTGCTGCGCCTTCCCTGTCGAGCATCGCACGATAGGACGGGAGCGATGCATAGGTCTTGAACATCCGTCGCGCTACCTCGCGCGCAGCGGCGACATCTTTCGTGAGGGCGACCGGGAGCTCCACCACGATCCGCGGCGCGGGCCGGCCGGCGAGGGCCGCCGCCTCGCGCACCACCGGAGCGATGTGGTCGCGGAGCGTTCGCGCGCCCACCATCCACGTCACTGTCCCATCTGCAAGACGACCCGCGAGCGCGAGCATCTTGGGGCCGAGCCCCGCAAGGAGCACCGGCACCGGACGACCGTCTGCGGACGTGAGCCGGGCGCGGACCTTGAACTGCCCGCCGCTGTGGTCGACCTCGCCTGTTCGAAGGAGCGGGACGAGGACGGAAAGGTACTCACGTGTGTGCGAGTACGCACGGTCGTACGAGAGACCCCACGTCTGCTCGACGACGACCCGGTGCGAGGGCCCGACGCCAAGCGTGAAGCGACCTCGCGCTGCGGCCTGAGTCGAAGCCGCCTGCTGGGCCATTGCGTAGGGATGGCGCGGGTACGTGGGCGTGACCGCCGTGCCGAGCTCGATGCGTGTCGTCACGCGCGCCGCAAGCGCGGCAGCGGTCATCGCGTCGTGCCCGAAGATATTGGAGAACCACATCGACGCCAGGCCGAGGGCCTCCGCCCGGCGGGTCGCTTCGATGATCTCATCCAGCGTGGCCGGTCGCTGAGCCCGCTGGCCACTCTCCAGGAGCCCTACCCGCATCGGTGCACGATCTCCGATCCGTGCGGTCATCGCGAACGGGGTCGACATATGTCGACATATGCCGACCCCGTCGTCTCGACGCGGAACATGCGAGGCACGATGCTACTTGAGCGTGATGTAGTCGGTGACCGTGACGAACTTACCGCCCTTCGCCGCTTGGAAATAGGCGGCCTTGACGCCCGCGTGATCGGTGGGGCTGTAACTGAGACTTGGTACCACCGAGCCTTTGAAGTCTTTCATCTGGTCGAGGTTGGTCATGAAGCCTTCGCGGGTCAGCTCCCTGCCCGCGCGCTTCAGCGCCTCCACCATCACTTGTGCGTAGCCGTATCCGGCCTCGCTGAAACCGCCGATCTGCTCCTTCGGCGCGTACTTGGCCATGAACGCCTGGTACTCGACGATCTTCGGGCTGCTCAGATCATCGAACGCTGGCAGGTAGGCCTCGATCAACATGCCATCTATCGCCGAGCCGGCCAACTGGAAGATCGATGGATCGTTGATCACCGAAGAGGACAGCATCTTCGGCTTGAATCCGATCTTGCCCATCTCGGCGACGACCGAGCCGCCCGGCTTGGGCACGGCGTAGAGGATCACGGTATCGGCGCCACTCGTTTGCAGCTTGAGCGCTTGCGCGCTGAAATTGGTGTCGGCCGTCTCGTACGACACGGCATCCGCCGGAGCGAGTCCGCGTTTCTTCAGCTCCGCCTGGACGGCATCGAGTCCCTCTTTGCCGAAGGCATCGTTCTGGTAGAACACCGCGAACTTCTTTGAGCTCAACTGGTCGAGCGCGTATTGGGCCAGCAGCGTGGCTTCGGTCGTGTAGTTGAGCTGCACCGCGTAGATATTCTTCTTCAGGGGCACGGCCAGGGCGGTCGTGCCGGTCGCCGGCCACACGTGCGGGACGTTGTTCTGGACGAGGTAGTCCATGACCGCGAGGTTATGGGCTGTGCCGAGCCCTCCCACGAGAGCGAAGACCTTGTCCTCTTCGACCAGCTTCTTCACGGCCGCCACCGTCTTGGCCGGCTGATAGCTGTCGTTCTCATAGATGAAGCGGATCTTGCGCCCGTTGATCCCACCCTCATCGTTCACTTTCTTGAAATACACGTCGATGATGCGATCGATCACGCCGTAGGCGCCAGCCGGTCCATCCTGTGGTCCCCAGCTGCCCAGCACGACTTCGGTGTCGGTGACGCCAATGACGACTGGCTTCACGGTCGCTGCGGCGGTCGATGCGGCGGGCGCTGACCCTGTCGCGACGGGAGCAGTGGCCGAGCCACATGCTGCCAAAAGCAGTGCGAACACCATTGAGACGACAATGGCCGTCCGCGGTGCGGACCTCGTTTGTACGGTCGATTGCTGATGGTTCAAGTCGCCCTCCTTCACCCTAAGTACGGATTCACTGTCCGAGGTAGGCGCTCCTCACCTCCTCCCTTTGCCGCAAGGCCGCGCTGTGGTCACTGAGGATCACACGCCCGGTCTCCAACACGTACGCGTAGTCGGCGATGTTGAGTGCCATGTGCGCATTCTGCTCGACCAGGAGCACCGTGGTCCCGGCCGCGCGGATCTCGCTGATGATGTGAAAGATCTCTTTGACCATCAAGGGCGCAAGGCCCAGTGAAGGTTCATCGAGCAACAGGAGGCGCGGCTTCGCCATCAGCGCTCGTCCGATGGCCAGCATCTGCTGCTCGCCGCCGCTGAGCGTGCCGGCCCGCTGTTCGAGCCGCTCGCCCAGGCGTGGAAAGTAGTCGAACACGCGCCGCCGGTCCTGTTCGGTGGATCCACCACCGCGCCGTGTGTACGCGCCAAGTCGCAGGTTCTCGCGGACGGTCAGCTCGGTGAAGAGCTGTCGCCCCTCTGGCACCTGAGCGATGCCCGCGCGCACCAATCGGTCGGCGGTGGATCGTTCGACACTTGTACCGTCGAATTCGATCGAGCCGCGCGTGGGCCGTATCAGGCCCGAGATCGCGCGCAGCGTCGTCGTCTTGCCCGCACCATTGGCGCCGAGCAGTGCGACGACGCTCCCTTCGGCCACCTCGAGACTCACGCTGCGCAGCGCGCAGACGCGTCCGTAGTAGGCCTCGATGTCGTTCACCTTCAGCAACAGATGAGCCACCGTCAGACCTCAGCGACATCGGGCTCGCGCTCGCCCAGATACGCTTCGATCACCGCAGGGTTCTTCCGGATCTCAGCAGGCACTCCTTCAGCGATTTTTCGGCCGAAATCCAGGACGTAGAGACGATCGCAGAGTCCCATCACGAACGGCATGTCGTGTTCGACGACCAGCATGCTCAGGTCGAATCGCTCCCGAAGGCGACGGATCATTGCGGCCAGCCTTTGAGCTTCGTGGGTGTCGGCGCCGGCGGCCGGCTCGTCGAGCAAGAGCAGTGACGGATGCGATACCAGCGCTCGCCCGAGTTCGACCAGCTTCTGCGCGCCGAAGGCCAACGTGGACACCACGCGCTCGCGATAGGCGCTCAGCCCCAAGAGCTCCAGCATCTCGTCGGCGCGGTGCGTGGCCGCAGCCTCGCTTTCGTCGACACCGCGCAGACGCAAGCCGTCTCGGATCGCGCCGCTTTGGATGATCACGTGCTGCCCGACCAACAGGTTCTGCAGCGCGGTCATGCTCCGACAGAGCTCCACGTTCTGGAAGGTGCGCGCGATACCGAGGCGAACGATGTCGTGCGAGTGGGAGCGGGTGATGTCGCGACCATTGAAAGCGATGGTGCCGCGATCCGGTTCGTAGAAGCGGCTGATGCAGTTGAAGACCGTCGTCTTCCCGGCACCATTCGGTCCGATCAGGCCGACGATCTCGCCCGCGTTGACGACAAGGTCCAGGTCCTGCACGGCGACGAGGCCGCCGAAGGCGATCGTGAGGCCCTTGATCTCGAAGAGCGGTTCGGTCATCGCACGATCGAACGCGTCGACCATCGCAGGCGCACGCGCCGCGCCGCGCCTGCGATGCCCTGTGGGAGGAACATGATGGTCAGGATCAGCACCACGCCCAGAACGACGATGTAGAGATTCTTGAAGTCGCGCAGCACCGGCAGACGCGTCAGCATGTTCTGCAGGAGCGTCAGCAGAAATGCCCCCGATAACGCACCGCTGACCGAGCCCAGCCCGCCCAGCACGATCATCGTCAGAAAATCGATCGACAGCAGCACAGTGAAGTCCTCGGGGCTGATGCCGTGGAGGAGATATGCGTAGAGGCTGCCGGCGATACCGGCATAGAAGGCGCTGAGGGCGAAGGCAGTCGTCTTGTAGCGCACCAGACTCACACCCATAGCGCGGGCGGCCAGCTCACTGTCGCGGATCGCGACGAAGGCGCGGCCGGTGTGGCTGCTCACGATGTTCCTCGCGAAGATCGTGAGGAGAATGAGCATGCCGAGCGCGAGGTAGTAGAAGTCCTGATCGGTGCGGAACACGACCGAGAGCGGGCCGATTGTGAGCGACGCCAGCGGCAGACTGTGCAGGCCCGATGAGCCGCCCGTCCACGAGCCCTGCCAGACGACGAGCTGCGGCACGGCCAGACCGAAGCCGAGCGTCGCGACGGCAAGGTAGGGACCGGTCAACCGCAAGGCGGGTAGTCCCAGCAAGAAGCCGACGGCCCCGGTGAGCAGTCCCGCGACGGGCAACGCGACGATGGTCGGAAGACCGAAACGAAATGTAAGCAGCGCCGAGGCGTATGCCCCGATCGCGAAGAAACCGGCGTGGCCCAGCGAGATCTGCCCAGTGTGGCCGACCAGCAGATCGAGGCCGACGGCCACCATGGCGTAGATCAACGCGAGCGAGATCAAATACAGGATGTAGCTCGGTGCGATACCGGGAACCAGGCTGAGCAGCGCCGGTACGGAGAGGAGTACGACCAGCCCAAGACCGTAGAGCGCGAGTTCTCGCCTGCGCGCGTTCAGCCCAGGCACCCTCATTGACGGCTAGACCTTCTTGATCTCGTGTCTGCCCAGCAAGCCACTGGGGCGCACGACGAGCACGAGCACGATCAGCACGAAGGCGATGGTGGTGCGCAGCTCGGGCACCTGGAAGCCGACGATGCTATCGATGATGCCGAGCAACAAGCCCCCTACGACCGCGCCCGGCAGGCTGGTCAAGCCGCCCAACACCGCCGCCGCAAAAGCCTTGAGCGCGACATCGCCCATCATGCCGGGGTCGAGATAATTGAGCGGGGCGATCAGCATGCCCGTCACGGCGCCTAATGCCGTGCCCAGACCCCAACCGAGGGCGTTGATGCGATTGATGCTGATCCCCATGAGCTGCGCGGCCGTTCGGTTCTGCGCGACGGCGCGCATGGCGATGCCCGTCAGGCTGTAACGGAAGAAGGCAAAGAGGACCAGCATCAAGAGCAGGGTCACCCCGAGGATCAGCGCATTCAGCTGGCTGAGCACGACCGTCCCAAAGCGGAAAGGCGCGCCGTCCACCGGCGCAGGGAAGGTGCGGATCTCATAGCCCCAGATCCAGCCTGCGACGCCGAGCAGGATGAGACTCAGGCCGACCGTGACGATCACCGGGTTCAAGATCGTGACCGTGCTGATGCGACGCAGAACGACACGTTCGATGAGCGCACCGAACAGGGCCGCAAAGATCAGCGTCAGCACGAATGCCAGCGGGAACGACAGCGTAAGTCCGGTGAGCAGCGTAAAGGCGATGAACGTGCTGAACATCGCCGTCTCACCCTGCGCGAAGGTGATCACTTCGGTCGTCTTGTAGATCAGCACGATGCCGAACGCGGTCAGTGCGTAGAGGCTGCCGATCGCCAAGCCGTTCACGATCAGCTGTCCCCACGGCAGGTCGACGAGGGGCGTCACCTATGCTGCGATGGCGAGCATCACCCGCTCAGCATCCGGACGGCGCGCTCAGCGAGGTCGTCCGCGATCGCGGCCTCGCCGAGCCGCCCTCGAGGTTGGTACCAGCGGTGGACCCAGGTGCACATCCCGAGGAGGGCGAGGGCCGCGAGCTTCGGGTCGCTCCGAACGAAGACGCCCTCACGCATGCCTTCGACGATCACGCGCTCGAAGTGGTCGCGCATCGCGTGCTGCTGGCGATGCACCTGCCGCAACGCTGGAGGCGGAAGCGCCTGCTCCTCACGGAGGTACACGTGCACGGAGTCGAGATTCCGAAGGACGCCGAGCACGTAGGCTCGCACCATCGCGCGAAGCCTTTCGCCAGTGATCCCTGATCCGGACGCGGCGCCGTCGATCTCACTCAGGACCTGCTCCGCCCGCCCTTCGAAGAGCTGGACGAGCAGCCCCTCCTTCGAGGAGACGTAGTAGTAGAGGCTTCCCTTATAGAGACCGACCGCGTCCGCGATGTCCTGCATCGAAGCCGCGTGAAAGCCCTTCTGCCGGAAAATGCGGAGCGCCGCCGCGCGGATGGCCTTCTCGCGCTCGGCCGCCTTGGTCTTCCGGCGATGACCGAGGCGGTGACCCGCGCCAACCCCACCGAGCGGCTTCACCATGGCGGCGGACAGTATCAGACCGAACGTTTGGTAGAAAAGTGTCGGCGGCCTGGGACGGCTCAGCGCTGCGACTGAAAGTCTTCGTTTGCGTCCTGCCCGAGAAGGACTCGTAGGCTTTCGACCGCGACACTGGTTCATGCGGGCTTAGGGGCCTGCCCGCCGCTCGTCCTGCGAGATCGGGAGTGATTTCGCCATTTGGTCCGTCTGGGCACGATGAAAGTTCGAATCCAGCATCGCCGACCGAAAACACGCGCGACATCGAAGCGAACTGGCGCCCGCCCCCGGCGCACGGCCGATGAAGGCGGCCAGACGCGATCGTCATGACGCCTTGAGGTCGCGCAGCATGATGAGCAGCATGCGGCACGCTTCGGGCGCATCGAGGGCGTGCGGAATGTCGGCGGGCATCCGCACGATCGTCCCCGGCATGGCACGAACCGCCGTGCCACCGATGGTGAGAGTCAGCGATCCTTCCAGCACGAGCACGAGAGCCTCGAACGGCGACGAGTGTTCGGTGAGTCCCTGACCGCTGTCAAAGGCGAAGAGCGTGAGACTACCGCCGGTGGTCTTCGCCAGAACGCGACTCGCGATCCCCTGCTCGGTGGGCATGACCAGTGACCGCAAGAAAGGCACTTCGGCGGGCGGGATCGGCTGAGTCATAGTGGACGCGTCATCATGTCACGGCCAACCGACCCTCTCGCCGGCTCGGCGTGGAGCGCCGCGGGAACGGTCGCCAGGTTTGCACAGTCGCCGCCGAACGCCGTCCTCATGGCGTTCGCGGAGCGCGAGCTGCGCCGTGGCGGAGACTCGTACGCACTTGACATCGGCTGTGGCGCGGGACGCAACGCGGTACCGCTCGCACGGCTCGGCTGGCAGGTCACGGGCATCGACCTCTCCTGGCCAATGCTTGGCGCTGCCGCTCAGCGCGTGCGGAATGATCAGCTCGGCGACCGCGTTCGCCTCGCCCTCGCCCCAATGGGCGTACTTCCGATCGGCGACAGCAGCTGCGACCTCGTGATCGCGCACGGCATCTGGAACCTCGCTCGGTCCGTCGCGGACTTTCGACGCGCAGTCCGTGAGGCCGCGCGTGTGTCCAAGATCGGCGCCGGACTGTTCGTGTTCACGTTCTCGCGTAACACGCTACCGCCGGAGGCCGAGCCGGTCCCAGGAGAAGCATTCGTGTTCACGCAGTTCTCCGGCGTGCCACAGTGCTTCCTCACCGAGGAGCAACTGATCTCAGAGCTCGGCGCCGCCGGATTTGTGCGCGAGCCGTCCGTCCCCCTGAGCGAGTACAACCGCACGCGGCCGGGGACACTCGGTGGTGGAGCGCCGGTGATCTACGAAGCCGCATTCCGCCGCGACGGGTAACGACTTCGGGCGGCCCGAAAGCTCATCCTTCGTTCCAGGCGACGCACTCGCTATGGGAGCAGTTGGCGCAGCGCGAAGAGCATGTTCGCGGGACGTTCGGCCAGTCGTCGCATGTACCACGGGTACCACGTCGAACCGTATGAGATGAGACCTCGAACCGCGTACCCCTCCCGCGCGAGGCGTTGTTGCTCATCGACACGGATCCCGTAGAGCATCTGCACTTCGCAGGTTTCTTTGGGGAGGCTCAGCGCAGCGGCGGATCTTGCGATCTCCTCGAGAAGCAGAATGTCGTGTGTGCCAAGGGCGATACGGATGCGGCTGCCGTCGTGAGCCGCGGTGAGCATCGCGTTCGACAGCGCGACGAAACTCCGGTCGACCTCCTCGCGTATCTGGAACGCGATCAACGCCGGCTCGGCGTAGGCACCCTTGACGAGGCGGATGGCGGGATCCAGCGGCAGCAATCGTTGAATGTCAGCCGCGGAGCGACGCAGGTATGCCTGCAGGCACAAGCCGGTGTTCGCGTGGATCTTCTTGACCCGCTCGTACAGCGCTACGGTGCGCTCGGTGTACACGCTTCCTTCCATGTCGACCCAGACCGTGCGCCCGATCGTCGCCGCACGCTCGGCGAGGCGACGCACATGTTCAAAGGTCCGTTCGCCGTCCAGATCGAGGCCAAGCTGTGTCAGCTTCACGGAGATGTCGGCATCCAGGTGCTCAGTCGCGATCCGGTCGAGCAGCCCCAGGTAATGGGTCTCGACGTCATCCGCCTCTTCGACCCGGGTGATGTTCTCCCCAAGCTGAGTTAAGACAGCGGTGATGCGCTGCTCTTTGAATCTCATAGCCGCATGCAGCGCCGAGTCCGCATCCTCGCCCGGCATGAAACGAAGCACAGCCTTTCGGGCGAAGCCGAGGCGCGGGACATTTCGGCGCAGCCAGGGATTCTCGGCCATCCAGAGGAGCAGACGTCGCATCATCGACACTTAGTGTGACGGGTGATGCGGCCGGGAGGTGCCATGATTCGTCAGTGCCAGCTGCATTCCGCACGATCATCGAGCCATTCCGCATCCACTCGGTCGAACCGCTCCACCTCACGACCGAAACAGAGCGACGGCAAAAGGTCCGCGAGGCCGGCTACAACCTCTTCAATCTCGCCGCAAGGGACGTCCTCATCGATCTCCTCACCGACTCGGGCACTGGCGCGATGTCGCGCGACCAGTGGGCCGCGATCCAGCACGGCGACGAGAGCTACGCCGGCTCACCGTCCTGGTTCATCTTTCTCGCGGCCGTGCAGGAGCTTTTCCCCTTCAAGCACGTGATCCCGACGCACCAGGGGCGCGCTGCCGAACGCATCCTCTTCTCCACGATCGCCGGTCCAGGCAAGGCGGTCCCGAACAACACGCATTTCGACACGACGCGCGCAAACGTGGAAGCGACCGGCGCTGAGGCGCTCGACCTCGTCATCGCCGAAGCGCGACGGCCACAGGCGCTCCATCCCTTCAAGGGAAACATGGACCTTGCCGCGCTCGAGGCACTGTTCGCCAGCCGCGCGGCGGATGTGCCCGTCGTGTTCGTCACCATCACCAACAATTCCGGCGGCGGGCAGCCCGTCTCGCTCGAGAACCTTCGCGGCGTGCGGGCGATCTGCGACCGATACGGCAAGCCGCTGTTCCTCGATGCCTGCCGGTTCGCCGAGAACGCATGGTTCATACGGACACGCGAGCCGGAGTACGCCGACACGCCGATCCCGGACATCGTGCGGGAGATGGCCTCGCTCGCGGACGGGATGACGATGAGCGCGAAGAAGGACCCCATGGGCAACATCGGCGGATGGCTCGCGATGAACGACGACGCCTTGGCCGAGCGCTGCCGCAACCTCCTCATCCTCACCGAGGGTTTCCCGACCTACGGCGGCCTTGCGGGCCGTGACCTCGAAGCGATCGCACAGGGGCTGAAGGAATGCGTCGAGCCCGACTACCTGCGATACCGGATCCGCTCGACCGAATACCTCGCGGACGGCATCGAGCGCGCTGGGGTTCCGATCGTGAAGCCCGCCGGTGGACATGCCGTGTACATCGATGCGCGAGCAATGCTGCCGCACATCGCGCCGCTCGCCTATCCCGCGCAGTCGCTCTCCATCGCGCTGTACGAGGCCGGAGGGATCCGCACGGTCGAGATCGGCAGCGTCATGTTCGGCAGGCACCCCGACGGTACCGAGACGCCGGCACCGATGGAGCTCGTGCGCATGGCGATCCCGCGTCGAACGTACACCCAGAGCCATATCGACTACGTGATCGAGGTCGTCGCCGAGGTCGTCGCGCGAGCACCCCGCCTTGGCGGCTATCGCATCGTCTCCGAGCCGCCACAGCTCCGCCACTTCACCGCGCGCTTCGAAGCCCTGTAGCGCGTCGACCCGTGCGCGCCCGTTGTCGCACACGGCGCCGAGCTAATGGTCCGCGAGCGAAGCGATCACTCTTTCGAACTCGTCCGCTGTCAGTCCGCGCGAGCTGAGGAAGTACGGCAAGCAGCGACGACCAACATCGAAGTTGTCCGAGGTGCTCGGCACCTTCGTCGCCGTCTCACGCCACATCACGAAGCGGTCCGAGCCGGGATCGTGTCGCACGTCTGACGGATCGCGTTCGGGTCCGCGCGGAAGCCCATGCGCGTCTCTTGCTTTCCGGGGTCTTGGGGCAGCGCCGGATTTGCGACGACGATGGCGGTGAGCAGGCGACGGCCACACCCGTCCTCGTATTTGGATCGAGAACCTGTCGGTCCACGCCGATGCGGTTGCGATGAGATCGTCGGGGATCCAGATCGGAATCCGCTCTTGCGGCACGAGCCGAATCTAGGAGTGCTCAGATGCCCGGCCGCCGTGTGCCGTGCCTGCTTTCTAGACAAAGCCGCTCGCGGTTCAGATGTGGATGCGGCTTTTGGCAGCCTCGGCTGGTCGCTACGGGAAGCGGACAGCGATCGGGACCGGCGTGCCGCGCTCCCTCTGGCGCACGGCCGGGCCGCGCACGGTCTGCAGCATGTTCACCGCAAGGCGACGAGCGCGAGGTAGGCGATGACACCCGACAGACCCACCAGCGCGCTGGCGACCACACCCTCCCCGCCGATGGCTGCGGCGCAACGCGGAGCGCGACGCCTGCGTTCGCGAGCGCGATGGTGAGCAGTTGCAGCCGGGGGCTCCACAGCTGGCGATCGGTGAAGGACGGCAGCGC
This sequence comes from Chloroflexota bacterium, assembly GCA_030774095.1. Lineage (GTDB taxonomy): Bacteria > Chloroflexota > Limnocylindria > P2-11E > P2-11E > CF-39. The sequence continues at coordinate 1,360 of JALYLT010000003.1, read as the reverse complement.
TCGCGCGGCGACGCCGTAGATCATCATCGTCACGAAGCCGAGCGCGAAAGAATGGCGAGCCGCGGACACCTCAAGGTACGAGGCGTCCGATCCGCCCGCTGCGCGGGGGAGCTGATAGATCGCGAGCAGCGCCGCGCCGAGCAGCGCCCAGACGAACGCTGAGCGAACAGCGAGTCGGGTTGTGCGCGCATGACCCGGCAGCGGCTGTCGCGCGATGGAAGGCCCGAAGACGCCGAGCGCCCATGCCAGCGCGCAGAGGCCGGCGAGAACCGGCAGCCCAGCGAGTGGAACATCCGCCACAAGCCCGGCCGCACCGGCCATCCAGAGCGCGACCGCGGACAGGAGTCGGCGCGGACGAGCGGGAGGCGACGCGATGAAGCCGGGTGCCAGCCGGGCCCAGACTCCGAAGATGATGGTCGACAGACTTCCGAGGAGCATCGCCCAGACGGCGCGGTCCCGGCCGAAGGATCCACGAGTAGCGGTGCGCCGCGCAGCGGCATCCCGATCGCGACCAGTACTGCCGCAATGGGCGCGCCGAAGGTCGAGACGCCCGCGGTGCGCGCGAGAAGTAGCCATAGCCCGAGGCCGAATCCGGCCGTGAGCGCGACGGCGAGCGCGCTCGCGGTGAAGATGAGCAGGGTCGGTCCAGGTTCGCTCGACCTAATGCCCTGCGCCTCCGACCGGTCCACTATAGATCGACGTGTCGTGGTCACCGGTCACGACGAGCTGTCCGGCGGTGCCCTTGGCGAGGGCGCGCCCCAGCGAGTGGTCGACCAGCAAGTAGGTGCCCGGCACCTGGATCTTGAACTCGACGATCGTCGCGCCACCTGCCGGCACGAGCGTCGTCTGGACGTTGGTGTTCACTGCGCTACCCATCGCGCCTTCGGGGTAGACGCGGTCGAAGATCTCGCCGATGAGGTGCAAGGATGAGGGCAGGAAGCCGCCGACACCGAAGAAGATGCGGACGGTCTCGCCTACCTTCGCGGTCATCGCGTCGTCGCCGGTGAGCGAGCCGACCTTGCCGTTGAACACGATGTAGTCAGGCTCCTCATTGCCCATCTTGATCATGTCGACATCGTGGTGCCCTTGAGTCCCTAGGATGCCGTTGGTATAGAGCTCACCCTGCATGACGTAGAACTCACGGTCGACCTTCGGCAGCCCGCCCTCCGGCTCGACCAGGATCAGGCCGTACATGCCGTTGGCGATGTGCATCGGGATCGGCGCGGTCGCGCAGTGGTACACGTACAGACCCGGGTTGAGCGCCTTGAAGGTGACGACCGACTCCTTGCCGGGGTTGGTCTGGGTCGCACTGGCGCCGCCGCCCGGTCCGTTCACGGCGTGCAGGTCGATCGAGTGCGCT
>JALYLT010000002.1 GCA_030774095.1 Chloroflexota bacterium | reverse complement strand
CGCCGATTCGTCCACGCCGTCAGCGTACCCTCGCGTCGAACGGGTCAGGAGGACGAGATGGCGAAGTCGCGGGCGGAAAGAGCGAGAGGTCGTGGTGAGACGCCGACGAAGCGAGCGACGAAGGGCGCGCAGAAAGTCGCCCGTCAGGATCCGGAGGTCGGTGTCAATGAGCCGCCCCCGCAAACGAAAGCAGGGCGGGGAGACGGTGCCCGATCCGCGGTACGGTGGCCGCCCTGGCCGAGAGAAGTCGAAGTGGCAGCCACCGAAGAAAACGATGAGTCCAAGGCAGAAGAAGGTCGCGCGCGCGAAGAAGTAGCGGCAGCGACGGCATGGTCGGCTGAGCGAGAATCGCAGCATGGCCACGTCATCCACCGAGACCCGCGTCGCGGAGCTGCGCGAGCGGATCGAGAAGGCGAATTACGAGTACCACGTCCTCGACCAGCCGACGATCGCGGATGAGGCGTACGACGCGCTCATGCGCGAGCTCCAGGAGCTCGAGGCGAAGCATCCCGAGCTCGTCACGCCCGACTCGCCGACGCAGCGTGTCGGGGCGCCGGCCTCCAATCGCTTCGCGCCGGTGGAGCACGCCCGTCCGATGCTCTCGCTCTCGAACGCGTTCGACGAGACCGAGCTCCGCGCCTTCGACCAACGCGTCCGCAAGGGTCTCGGTCGTGACGATGTCGGCTACGTCTGTGAGCTCAAGATCGACGGCCTTGCGATCAACGTCACGTATGAGGACGGCAAGTTCGTGCAGGGCGCGACGCGTGGCAACGGTCTCGTCGGCGAGGACGTCACCGCCAACCTGCGGACGATCAAGTCGATACCGCTCACCTTGCGCCAGAAGATCCCCGGCCGGGTCGACCTGCGCGGCGAGGTCTATCTCCCCACCGCGTCGTTCGAGGCGACGAACAAGGAGCGTGCCGAGCGGGGTGAGCCGCTCTTCGCGAACCCGCGCAACGCGGCTGCCGGTGCGGTCCGGCAGCTCGATCCGAGCGCAACATCGAAACGCAACCTCGCCATGTGGTCGTATTCGGCCGCCGGTCTCGACGTCACGTCTCAGCACGGGCTCCTCGAGCGACTCCGCGAGCTGGGCGTACGCACGAACCCCCACTGGAAGCGAGCGAAGGACGTCGACGAGGCGCTCGCGTTCATCGACAGCTGGAAGCAGCAGCGGCACGACCTGGACTACGGGACCGACGGCGTGGTGGTGAAGGTCGATCGCTTCGAAGACCAGGAGCGCCTCGGCTTCGTCTCCCACAACCCGAAGTGGGCGGTCGCGTTCAAGTTCCCGGCGGAGCAGGCGACGACCACGGTCGAGGACATCAAGGTGTACGTCGGACGGACTGGCGTCCTCACGCCGGTCGCGTGGCTCGCGCCACTACTCGTCGGCGGAACGACCGTGCGCCGCGCGACGCTCCACAACCTCGATGAGGTGCGCCGCCTCGACGTGCGGGTGGGGGACCGTGTCGTGATCCAGCGCGCCGGCGACGTGATCCCCGAGGTCGTGCGCGCGGAGCATGACGCGCGCGAGAAGGGCAAGCCCTATCCGGAATTTGCGATGCCCGAGCGCTGTCCCGAGTGCGGCGGCGCGGTGGAGCATGTCGAAGGCGAGGTCGCGTACCGCTGCGGGAATCCCGAGTGCCCCGCGAAGACCGGGCAGCGCATCGGCCACTTCGTGGGACGCGGCGGTTTCGACATCGAGGGCATGGGCTGGGCGCTCATCACGCAGCTCCAGGAGCGCGGCCTCGTGACGAATCCCGCGGACGTGTTCTTCCTCACCAAGGAGCAGCTGATGGAGCTCGACCGCTTCGCCGAGAAGAGCGCGTCGAACATCTACGAGCGCATCCAGAACGCACGGCGCAGACCGCTCGAGCGGATGCTGAACGCGCTCGGCGTGCCGCATGTCGGTTGGACGACGGCGGACGATCTCGCGCACTGGCTCGCCCCGAAGCTCCCGAAGGATCCGTCGTTCGGTGACGTGCTGCGTGTGCTCCGCGCGACGACTGCGGACGAGCTCCAGCAGATCAGTGGCGTCGGCGAGGTCGTGGCGAAAAGCATCAGCGAGCATTTCCAACGTCCCGAGGAACAGCGCTTCCTCGAACGGCTCAGCGAAGCGGAGCTGCGACCGATCCTGCCAGCACCGCGTGCGGTCACGACGAGCGGACCGTTCGCGGGGAAGACGGTCGTCTTCACCGGAGCGCTCGAGCGACGCACGCGTGAGGAAGCCGAGGCGATCGTGCGCTCGCTCGGAGGAAAGACAACGACTTCGGTCAGCGCGAAAACAGATCTGCTCGTCGCGGGACCCGGCGCGGGCACGAAGCTGGAGAAAGCACGTCAGCTCGGTGTCAAAGTGGTGGACGAGCAGACCTTCGACGCTATGCTCCGTTAGGCATTCCAGGAAGGGGTTCAGAGGGACTTGTACCAACCACAAACGCAGACACGACCCACTGCAGCCGCGGCCTCCGCGTCCGCGATGCATCCCGAGATGCCGGCAATCCCGCTGCCGCCCGAGCCTCAGACGGTCGAGCAGACCGGACTCACGCTCGGCTTCCTCGCGGACCTCGCGCTGAAGACGCTGTATCTGCGCGGCCAGATGTCGATGGCTGAGCTCGCGAGCTCACTCGGTCTCTCCATCCAGGGCGTGACCGACAAGATCATGGATTTCCTCAAGACCGAGCGTCTGGTAGAGATCCGCGGCGGCGCCGGCATCTCGTCCGCGTCGTACCAGTTCGTCATCGTCGATCGCGGATCGGAGAAGGCCCAGCAAGCGCTCGCGCGCAGTCAGTACGTCGGCAAGGCGCCGGTGCCGCTCGCGACCTACGTCGCGGCGGTGCAGCGCCAGTCCATCTCGAACATCCACGTCACGCCCGAAGACCTCGCGCGCGCGTTCGCGCACATGGTCATCCCCCGCGAGACGCTCGCGCAGCTCGGGCCGGCCGTGAACTCCGGCAAGTCGATCTTCCTGTTCGGACCACCCGGCAACGGCAAGACGACGATCGGGGAAGTGCTCGTGTCGCTCATGCGGGGTGAGGTCGTCCTGCCCTATGCGGTCGAGATCGACCAGCAGGTCATCAAGGTCTTCGATCAGGTCTACCACCGTCCCGTGATGGAGACGGCCGCCTCCGACCGGCTGCGCTTCGACCACCGCTGGGTCATCAGCAAGCGCCCCATCGTGATGACCGGCGGGGAGCTCACGCTCGAGACGCTCGACCTCATCTACGACGAGACTTCGAAGTTCTACGAAGCGCCGTTCCAGATGAAGGCGAACGGCGGCATCTTCATGGTCGACGACTTCGGCCGGCAGCGCGTCTCACCGAAGGACCTCCTGAACCGCTGGATCGTCCCGCTCGAGAAGCGCGTCGACTATCTCACGCTGCACACCGGCAAGAAGATCGAGATCCCGTTCGACATGCTCATCATCTTCTCGACGAACCTCGATCCGGCGGACCTCGTCGACGAGGCCTTCCTGCGCCGCATCCGCTACAAGATCGGCATCGAGGCGCCGACTGTCGCGCAGTACGAGGAGATCTTCAAGCGCATGTGCGCGCGAAAGAACATCGAGTACCGCGCGGAGTCGATGTCCCAGATCCTCGCGATCTACCGGACCAAGAACATCGGGCTGCGCTCATGCCACCCGCGCGACATCATCGAGCAGCTGATCGACACAGCGCGCTTCCTCGGCCAGCCACCCGCGCTCACGTCTCAGCTCGTCGAGATGGCGTGCGAGTCGTACTTCGTCTCGCTCGACCCGAGCGGCAACCCCAAGGACTGACTTTCCGCCGGACCACGTTTTAGAGAGATGGGACTGGGCGCGCTCAGCGACGGCCTCGCACCGACGCCGCCGATGGGCTGGAACTCCTGGAATCGCTTCGGCCCCTTCGTGTCCGAGCAGCTCGTGCGCGAGACCGCCGACGCGCTGATCCAGAGCGGTATGCGCGACGCCGGGTACCGCTACGTCGTCGTCGACGACGCGTGGGAGGGCAGCCTGCGCGGCGACGACGGGAATCTCGAGCCGAACCTCTGGCGCTTCCCCGACATGCGCGGCCTCGCGGCCTACCTCCATGACCGCGGCCTGCGCTTCGGTCTCTACACCTGCGCCGGCGACCGCACCTGCCAGGGCTACCCTGGGAGCCGCGGGCGCGAGTTCATCGATGCGCGCCGCTTCGCGTCATGGAACGTGGACTTCATGAAGATCGACTGGTGCCACACGGAGGGCCTCGACGCGCGCGTGACATTCGCGACGTGGTCGGAAGCGATCCGCGCGACGCGGCGGCCCATCGTGCTCTCCATCTGCGAGTGGGGCCGTAACCGGCCGTGGGAGTGGGCCGGCAGCGTCGGACATCTCTGGCGCACCGCGCATGACATCGCCGACCGGTGGGACAGCGTCATCGACATTCTCGACCGGCAGGACACACTCGCACAGTTCGCGGGGCACGATCGCTGGAACGACCCCGACATGCTCGAGGTGGGGAACGGCGGGATGACCGACGCCGAGTACCGCGCCCACTTCTCGCTTTGGGCGATCCTCGCCGCGCCGCTGATGGCGGGGAACGACCTGCGCGCGATGAGCGACGCGACGCGCGCGATCCTCACCGCGCCCGAGGTGATCGCGGTGGACCAGGATCCGCTCGGGCGTCAGGGCCGGCGCGTGAATCGCGAGCGCGATGTCGAGGTCTGGGTCCGCGCGCTCGACGGTGGTGGGCGCGCGGTGGTGCTGCTCAACCGTGGCGAGACCGCGTCGCGCGCCGAGGTCACCTGGGACCTCCTCGGCGGCTCGCGTTCGGACATCGCGCTCGTGCGCGACCTATGGGAGCGCCAGGATGTCGGTCGGCGGAGCGAGGGATACGACGTGACGCTCGCGCCGCACTCCGCCGCGATGCTGAAGGCCACACGCGACAATTCGGCCCATGCGTGAGACGGCGAAGGAGCTCCCCGCCTAGCGCACGCGCCGGTCGTAGAGGCGCGCGTGTGGAACGATCGCCAGCCAGCGCGGCGCGACGGCGCGCCACATCCGCAGCGCCTGGATCACGAATCGAAAGAAGAAGAACTCTGCGGCGCCCCAGCGAAGCTCGAATGCTTCGCGCAGCGAAGGTGGCAGGAGTCCGGCCGCGATCACGTCGGTCGGCCAGTAAACGGCGCCGGGCAACATGGCGAACGGATGCAGTACCGCCCGGGCGACGAGCCGGCTCGTGACGTTCGGCACGACGGCCGTCTCGAGCATGTCGCGCTCGTACCGCTCGAGATCGCCGATCGTCGGCGGGAAGAGGTCCTCCGGGACACCCAGCTCGCGCGCGAAGACCTTGCCTTCATCCCAGTAGCGCTGGCGATCCAGCGGCGGGAGCCGTCCTACGACGACCTCGTACCACCGCAGCGATGTGAGCACGAGCGTCGCCTGGACCCACAGGAGCAGACGTGGATCCTGCGCGCGATAACGGCGTCCGTCTTCGGCGGTGCCGCGTACCGCGACATGTCGCGCATCGATGCGTCGCAGCGCACGTTTCGCTCGGGCGGTATCACCGAAGACCGCGTCGAACGAGGTGTTGGCTGTGCGATGAAAGCGTCCGAACGGATCGCGTCGAAAGTCGGAATGCTCATCGACGCCGGCGGCCACTAGCGGATGCGCGATCTGCAACAAGACCGCCGCGGTGCTGCCAAGCGCGACGAACAGCTCGCGGTTCAGTCGGCGCGCCACGGCATCGCGCGGGAGGATCCCGATGTCCGGCACACTCCGAAGTGTGAGCCTGCTGCGTTCCTTCGGCTTCGCTCTCGAAGGCGTCTCATATCTGATACGCACGCAGCGGAGTGCGCAGATCGCATCCTGCCGAAGTCGTCGCGCCGTTCGCCGCGACGCATTGGGGCACGCGCGAGATGGCGATCCGCGATCCGGATGGACGGCTGGTGAAGCTGGAGACGCGCGGCTCCTAGCCGATCAGCGACTCTGCGGCGCGATCTGTGCGAGCGGCCGAGCCGTGGCAGCCGCCCCGAGTCGCGGCAATCCGAAGACGTCCTGGATCGTCGCGAGGAGCGAGTAATGGTCGTGCTGCGTCTCGATGCGCGTCGCGGTCGCATCGTTCGTGAGCAGGATCAGCGGCACGATGTTGCTGTCGCCGCCGTCGCCCTCGTCCCAGACGATGAAGAGCATCCCACCCGAACGCCACGCATCGGACGACACGATCCGCGACACCAGCCCGTCGAGCCACGCGCCCGCGACGTCGATGGCGCAGTCGTGACCGTCGTGACACAGGCCCGGTGTGATCCATACGAAGTTGGGCGTGACGCCCTCGAGGTCGGCGTCGAGCGCCTCGATCGGCACGACGTTCGTGGGACACGCGCCGCCGTAGTAGGCGAACGGGTTGTGCTTGAGCGCGTACGGATACGGACTGCGCATGCAGCCCGCCTCCGTCGTCATCCCTTCCATATACGCGCGCCAGGTGACTCCCGCGGTCGTCAGCTGCGTACCGAGGTCCGCCGCCGGCAGCGGGTGATAGCCGTTGTCCGCGATGCCCCAGGTGCTGCCTGACGTGAGCGCCAGGTAGTTGGGCAGGCTTGGTCGCGCCACCGCCCGATAGTTCGTCGCGAGCGCGTTCGCCGACGCTAGTCGCGCGATCGGCTGCGAGCCCAGCGCTCGGTCGAGGCCGGTGTTCTCCATGACGATGACGAACACGTGTGGCGTGGCGGTGCGAGCCGGCCGTTGCTGCGGGTCGGTGGGAAGGACCAGCGCGACCGAGACCGGTACCGGAACCGGGGTCGGGCTGGCCCGTCCGTATGGGGTCGACGCGGGAGCGTCGTTGCCGCCGCCGCAGGCGATGATCGCCGCGACGAATATTGCGCAGGCCGGGAATGTCGCGACCGCTCGCTGGATACCGATCACATCACCGTAACGTCGGCGACTCGCGCCCAGAACGGCTCCTAAACTGGTCTCGTGCCCATCGACCGCGCCACCATCGTTCACGTCGCCGATCTCGCGCGCATCGCGCTGTCGGACGAGGAGATCGAGCGCTTTACCGGGCAGCTCTCCGTCGTGCTCGACGCGGTCGAGCGCCTGAAGACCGTCGACACAAGCCAGGTCTCGCCGACGGCATCGACCCTTCCGCTCGTTGGGGTCCAGCGCGACGACGTGATCCGGCCCGGCCTCACGACCGATGAAGCGCTCGCCAACGCGCCCAAAGGCGGCCGGGACGGCGAGTTCTTTCGCGTTCAGGAGATCCTCGAAGGGCGATGACGATGAATGACCTGCCACGCAAGATCACTGAGGCAGCCGCTCTGCTGCGCCGCCGCGAGACGACCTCGCTCGAGCTCGCGGAGATCGCGCTGCGCGCTGCGCACGCCGACAGCTTCAACACCTGGCTGCTGCTGTCGGACGAACGCGCGAAAGCGCAGGCCCGGGCGGCTGACGAACGCCTGCGCGCCGGAGACGCGCCGCTCCTCTGCGGCATCCCGTGGGCGTGTAAGGACATCATCGGTACGAAGGGTGTCGCGACGACCGCGGGCTCGAAGATCCTCGAGGGGTACGTTCCACCCTATTCGGCGACTGTCGTCGAGCGTCTCGATGCTGAGGGCGCCGTGATGATGGGGAAGACGAATCTCGACGAGTTCGCGATGGGCAGCTCGAACGAGAACTCCGCGTTCGGTCCGGTGAAGAACCCATGGCGCGTCGACCGCGTACCGGGCGGATCGTCGGGCGGAAGCGCGGTCGCGGTCGCGGCCGGTGAGGCGCTCTTCGCGCTCGGCACCGACACGGGCGGCTCGATCCGTCAGCCAGCCGCGCTCACCGGCGTGGTCGGCATGAAGCCGACCTACGGGCGCGTGTCGCGTTACGGCGTCGTTGCCTTCGCGTCGTCGCTCGACCAGGTCGGGCCGTTCACGAACAACGTGGAGGACTGCGCCATCGTGTGCGAGGCGCTGTTCGGCAAGGATCCGAGCGACGCGACGACGATGCCGCTGCCGACGGAGGACCTGCGGCGCGAGCTCGAGCGCGGCGTGCAGGGGATGCGCATCGGTGTGCCGAAGGAGTTCTTCGTCGAAGGCATGGAGAAGGACGTCGAGCGCGCCGTGCGCGATGCGCTGGCCGAGCTCGAGCGCCAGGGCGCCGATCTCGTGGACGTGTCGCTCTCGCTCACCGACCACGGCCTCGCCGTTTACTACCTCATCCAGCCCGCGGAGGCGTCGGCGAACCTAGCTCGTTACGACGGCGTGCGCTACGGGCTCCGCGTCGAGGGACCCGATCTGCTCGAGACCTACCGCCGCACGCGTGGCAAAGGCTTTGGCCCCGAGGTGAAGCGCCGCATGATCCTCGGCACGTACGCGCTCTCGGCCGGTTACTACGATGCGTACTACGTGAAGGCGCAAAAGGTTCGCACGCTCATCAAACAGGAGTTCGATCGCGTCTTCGAGAAGGTCGACGCGATCGTGACGCCGACTTCGCCTACCGTCGCGTTCAAGATCGGACAGAAAGTGAACGACCCGCTGTCGATGTACCTCAACGACATCTTCACCCTGCCGGTGAACATCAGTGGCCTGCCGGGCGTCTCGCTGCCGTGCGGCCTCTCCGAGGGTCTGCCGATCGGACTGCAGGTCATCGCGAACTCGTACCAGGAGGCGACCATGTTCCGCGTGGCCGCCGCGTACGAGAGGTCCACCAAGCACCATGAGATGCATCCGGAGGTGGCAGCGTGAAAGTCGCACGGCGTCCGCTCACGAACACGAAAGTGGCGCGCATCCCCGCGAGCGGCATCCGGCGCTTCTTCGATCTCATCGCTGGCGTCGAAGGCGCGATCTCGCTCGGCGTGGGGGAGCCGGACTTCGTCACGCCGGAGAGGTTCCGCGAGGCGGCGATCCGCTCCATCAAAGAAGGCAAGACGAAGTACACGTCGAACTATGGCATCCGGCCGCTGCGCGACGCGATCAGCGAGCACACCGAGAAGCTGCGCGGCGTCCGCTACGACGTCGAGCGCGAGATCATGGTGACCGTCGGGGTATCGGAGGCCGTCGACCTCGCGATGCGCGCCACGTTGAACGAGGGCGACGAGGTCATCCTCGCCGATCCCTCATATGTCGCGTACATCCCGGGCATCGTGCTCGCGGGCGGCGTGCCCGTTGCGGTGCCCACTCGCGAACAGGACGCATTCCGCCTTCTTCCCGACGACGTCGAGGCGGCGATCACACCCCGGACGCGCGCGATCCTCCTCGGTTTCCCGAACAACCCGACGGGTGCGGTGCTTGAGAGAGAAGATGTCGAGGGCATCGCGCGGCTCGCGGCGGAGCACGACCTGCTCATCTACGCCGACGAGATCTACGACCGCCTCGTGTACGGCACCGAGCACCAGTCGATCCTGTCGCAGCCCGACATGAAGGAGCGCACGATCTACCTGGCCGGCTTCTCGAAGTCGTACGCGATGACAGGCTGGCGCGTCGGCTATGCCTGCGCGCCGGCCGAGATCATCGAGCAGATGATGAAGATCCATCAGTACACGGTGATGTGCGTGCCCACGGCCGCGCAGTACGCGGCCCTCGAAGCGCTGAAGACGGGAGAAGCCGAGGTCCAGCGGATGGTCGGCGAGTACGACAAGCGCCGTCAGTACATGTGGCGCCGGTTCAATGAGATGGGCCTGGCCTGCTTCGAGCCGCGCGGTGCCTTCTACTGCTTCCCGAACATCACGTCGACCGGTCTCACCGACGATCAGTTCTGCGAGCGGCTCCTGAAGGAAGAGCGCGTCGTCGTCGTGCCGGGGAATGCGTTCGGCGAGCGCGGCCGCGGACATGTCCGCGCCTGCTACGCGTCGTCGATGGAACAGATCGTGGACGCCTGTGACCGCATCGAGCGCTTCGTCAAGCAGCAGAGCTAAGGATGGGGACGCGCTACGAGGATCAGCCCGCCGAGCACTGGGCGGGAGCGGAGTCGCTCGACCCCACGCCGGTGTGGAAGCAGTACGTCCTCATCGCCGGACTGCTCTTCGGCGGACTCATCGCGGTGCTGGTCGTGTCGCTGCTCGCGATCGCGCCGCAGATCGTGACGCCGCCGGCGCTCGTGCCCGGTGATCGACTCGTGCTCGCGATCGGCGAGCTTCCGGCGGCCGGCGCGCCGCCGAAGCTTATCGGCGCACCGCTTCTTGGTGCCGACCGCGAGTTCTGGCTCGTGCAGCCGGCGAAAGGCGAGGTCTACGCGTTCCGGCGCGCGTGGTCGTCGCAGGTCGACAGCGGTGCTCCGTGCACGATCGACATGATGGGTCTCGCGTCCGTCGAGCAACGAACGTTCATCGCGCATTGCCGCGACGGTCACGCGCCGACGTTCACAGGAGCGGGGCGGACGCTAGAAGGCGGCGGGCGCGATCTCGACCAGTATCTTGTTTCCATGAGTGACGATCGCCTGATCGTGAATCTCAGCCGGCTCGTCCACGCTTCTGATCGGACGACCGGGCCGGTGCCGACGGGCATCCCGCAGCCACAACAGCCATGAGCGATCGCCCGTACGAGCTCGTCATCGGCATCGAGACGCATGTCGAGCTCGCCACCGAGTCGAAGATGTTCTGCGGGTGCGCGGCGAAGTGGTTCGGTGCGCCGCCGAACTCGCTGGTCTGTCCAGTGTGCCTCGGCCTACCGGGCGCGCTCCCCGTGCCGAACAAGCGCGCGATCGAGCTCGCGATGATCGCCGGCCTCGCGCTCAACTGCGAGGTCCCAGCGCATACCAAGTTCGACCGCAAGAACTACATGTACCCCGATCTGCCGAAGGGTTACCAGATCTCGCAGTACGACCTGCCGCTGAACATCAAGGGGTGGCTCGAGATCACGACGTCCGCGGGCGCGAAGCGCATCGGTATCACGCGCGCGCACCTCGAGGAGGACACGGCGAACTCGAAGCACGGCGAGGGCTATTCGCTCATCGATTTCAACCGCTCGGGCGTGCCGCTGCTCGAGATCGTCAGCGAGCCGGACATGACATCGGTCGAGGAGGCGCTCGCGTACGTGCGCGCGCTGCGCGAGGTGCTTGTCTTCGCCGGAGTGTCCGAGGTCCGCTTCGAGCAGGGCGCCGGTCGGTTCGACGTGAACGTTTCGATCCGCTTCACGGAGGACGGCAAGGTCCGCTGGCCGCCGCAGAGCGAGATCAAGAACATGAACAGCTACGCCGCGCTCGAGGAGGCCGTGCCATACGAGGCCGACCGGCTGTGGCAGGAGTGGCATGCGGGCGGTGAGCTCCGAACGCGCACAGGGAAGATCACGGTCGGCTGGAGTCCCGAGCGGAAACAGACCTTCCTGCAGCGATCAAAGGAGGACGTCCAGGACTACCGGTACTTCCCCGAGCCGGATCTCGTCGCGTTCGCGCCGATCCGCGCCGATGTCGAGCGACTCCGCGCCTCCATCCCCGAGTTGCCGACCGCGCGCCGCGCGCGGTTCATGATCGAGTACGGGCTGTCCGACTACGACGCGCGGATCCTGTTGGACGACCGCGCGCTGGCCGATTTCTTCGAGGCGACGGTCCGCGCGGCCGGGGGCGAAGCAAAGACGGTCGCGAACTGGGTGACTGGAGAGTTCCTGCGCTATCTCAAGAATGACGGCGGCTCCGTCGCCGGAGCGAAGATCACGCCCGCGCAGCTCGGCGCGCTCGTCGCGCTCGTGAAGAAGGGCGAGGTGTCCGGCTCCGCCGCGAAGGACGTCTTTGCCGAGATGTGGCAGACCGGCGCCGCGCCGGACGCCATAGTGAAGTCGAAAGGATTGACGCAAGTGTCGGACGAATCAGAGATCGCGGCCGCGGTCGACGCCGTCCTCGCGGAGAATCCCAAGGCGATCGCGGACTACAAGGCAGGGAACGCGCGCGCTCTCGGCGCGCTCGTCGGACCGGTCATGAAGCGCATGGGTGGAAAGGCCAATCCTGCGGTGATCAACCGGATCCTGGCGGAGCGCATCCGCTAATCTCGGCGCCGATGATCCGGCACGTCTCGGTCTTCACCCTCAAGGATGGTGTGGACGTGAGGCGGGTCACCACAGCGCTCGACGAGATCCGCGACCGCGTGCCTGGGCCGATCGCGCACGCGTATGGCCCGGACGCGGGGCTGCGCGCGGGCAATGGTGGATTCGGCGTCAGCTTCGATTTCGACGACGAGGCGGCGTATCGCGCGTGGGATACCAACCCTGAACACGAACGGATCCGCCGGGAGTCGATCCTTCCGCTGCTCGCGGGTGTGGTGCGCTGCCAGTTCCGCGTTTAGCGAGAAATCGGCCGGCGCGGCTTCCGATCGTCCTGTAATTCCTCGGGCACGTCTGGCTGACCGCCGACGTACCACCACGGCGCCCAGCCAGCGAACCGGATCCGAGTACGCCGACGTCCGCGCAGCAGTAGCCAGATGCCGGAGAGAGGCAGCGCAAAGACCAGGAGCCCGATGACGTAGCCGAGGGCAGACCACACGGCGTTAATCGAGCTTCTCGTATCCGGGCAGGGTGAGGAACTCCGCGAAGTCCTGCGAGAGGGCGACGTCGTCGAAGAGCGAGGCCGCTTCGTCGTAGCGCCCTGTCTTGAACACCTCGTCACCAACGGTCGTGCGGATCTTCGCGAGCTCTTCCTGCTCGATCTTGTTGACAAGCTCGCGCGTGACCGTCGGGCCGTCGGCGAGCGGCACGGCATGATGCACCCACTGCCACACCTGCGAGCGCGAGATCTCGGCGGTCGCGGCGTCCTCCATGAGGTTGTTGATCGCCGCGGCGCCGGTCCCGCGCAGCCAGGACGCGATGTACTGGATGCCGACGCTCACGTTGGTGCGCAGTCCGGCCTCGGTGATCGTGGCGCCCGGGATCTTGACGTCGAGCAGCTGCTTCGCGTGGCCGACGACCTCGGGCCGATGGCGGTCGAGCTGATTCGGCTTCGCGCCGAGCACCTTATCGAACTCGGTCATCGCGGTCTCGACGAGATCAGGGTGCGCGACCCACGTGCCGTCGAAGCCGTCATTCGCTTCGCGGACCTTGTCGTCGCGCACCTTGGCGAGCGCCGCCTCGGTGACCGCCGGGTCTCGACGGTTCGGGATGAACGCGGCCATCCCGCCGAGCGCGAACGCGCCGCGGCGATGGCACGTCTTCACGAGCAGCTCGGTGTATGCGCGCATGAAAGGCACGGTCATCGACACCTGCGCGCGGTCCGGCAGGATGAACTCCGGCCGTCCCGCGAACTTCTTGATGATGCTGAACATGTAGTCCCAGCGTCCGGCGTTCAGACCGCCCGAGTGCTCGCGTAGCTCGTAAAGGACCTCGTCCATCTCGAACGCGAGCGTGATGACCTCGACGAGGACCGTCGCCTTGATCGAGCCGCGCGGGATATGCAGCTCGTCCTGCGACCACTTGAAGATCTCGTTCCACAGCCGCGCCTCGCGGTGACTCTCGAGCTTCGGGAGGTAGAAGTATGGGCCGGTCCCCTTCGCACGGAGACGCTTCGCGTTATGGAAGAAGTACAGGCCGAAGTCGAAGAGCGCGCCGGCGATCGGCCGCCCTTCCACGAGGAAGTGCTTCTCATCCAGATGCCACCCGCGCGGCCGCACGACCAGCGTCGCCGTCTTCTCGTTGAGCTTGTACACGCGACCGTCCGGGTTGCGGAACTCGATCGTGCGGTCGATCGCGTCCATCAGATTGCGCTGGCCCTCGATGAGATTGCGCCAGCTGGGCGTGTTCGCGTCCTCGAAGTCGGCCATGTACACGGACGCGCCAGAGTTGAGCGCGTTGATCACCATCTTGCGATCGGTCGGACCCGTGATCTCGACCTTTCGCGTTCGTAGATCGGCGGGTACGCGGGAGACGGTCCACTCCGACTCGCGTAGCGGTCGCGAGTCGGGGAGGAAGTCGAGCGTCCCGCCTTCGCGCAGGTCCCGCCATCGCTCCAGCCGCGTTTCAATGAGACCGACGCGTGTGGGCTCGACCTCGCGGTGGAGGCGGATGAGGAAGTCCTGCGCTTCCTTCGTGAGCAGCTCCGCCGCGAGTGCTGCGGTGTCGCGTGCGTCGTTTGGGATGCGAACTTCGACGGACGCGGTCGCCATCGCCCGTATGCTCGCACACGCACGGATGTCCGCATCACTTGGACTCGAAGGAAAGCGAGCGCTCGTAACCGGGGGGTCCCGCGGGATCGGTCGGGCGGTCGCGCTCGCCCTCGCCGACGCCGGCGCGGATGTCGCTGTCACAGCGCGGAACGGCGACGACGCCGAGCCGGTCGCTGTTGCGCTTCGCGCAAAAGGACGGCGGGCTCTAGCCCTCTTGCTCGAGGTCCGGAACGAGGCGTCCATCCGGGTGTGCTTCGAGCGCATCGACCGTGAGTGGGGAGGCGTCGACATCCTTGTGAACAACGCCGGCACGAACATCCCGCAGGGCCTCGACACGCTCGACGAGGACTCGTGGGACACGGTGATCGACATCGATCTGAAGGGCCTCGTCTTCGTGACCCAGGCGGCGGCCGCGCGCATGACCGCCGCTCGGCACGGTGGGCGGATCGTGAGCATCGCCTCGATCTATGGCGTCGTCGGCCGGCGCGAGCGCGTCGCTTACAGTGCGGCGAAGGGTGCGGTGGTCAACCTGACGCGGTCGCTCGCCCTCGAGCTCGCGCCGCATGGGATCACCGTGAACGCCGTCGGGCCAAGCCTGGTGGAGACGGATCTGACGCGCGAGCGGATGCAAAAGACACCTGCTTTTCGCGAGGAAGAGGTTGCGCGGACGCCCCTGGGACGCCTCGGCACGCCCGAAGACGTCGCCGCAGCGGTCGTCTTCTTCGCGTCGCCCGCGGCGAGCTTCATCACCGGCCAGACCCTGCTCGTGGACGGCGGAACATCGGCGCACTGAGATATCCCCCGAACGGCGAGGACCCGGCCGGAGTGCGCCCGACTACAACTGGACTGACGGGCGCGCCTGGCGGGGAGGACACTTCGGATTGGGTGCAGTGGCGCAACGCATGACCGGAGCCGAACATGGCTCGGCGCCGATGAGTACGGAGCCGACGCCGCTCACCGCTGCACCCGTCACGCCCCCGGTCGAGGCCACTCTTCGCATCCTCCTCAACAGTGTCCCGTTCCTCATGGGCGTTGCCGTCGTACGTCAGCCTCCGGCCAACGACACAGGGATCGTCCAGGTCGGCCGCATGCCGTGGCTCCACGACCGCCGGCTCACGACGCTCAATCTGCCCGACGACGCCCTTCCCGCGAACCGTGCGCTCGCCCTCGACTGGCCCGTGCCCTACCAGGCCGAATGGGTCGGCGCGCCGCCGCGTCTGCTCATCGCGCGCCTCGTCGCCCAGGGACACACCGTCGGCGTGCTCCTCGGGACGTTCATCACGCGCGAGCAGATGGCGCAGCACACGCGCGAGGCGCTCGATCTCGCGTGCGAGCTGATCGCGTCGGCGATGGCCGGCGAAGCGTTCGCGCCGAGCGCCCCGCACTACCCCGTCGAAGTAGAGCAGTCTTCGGTCTTTACGCCGCCACCTGTGGCGCAAGTCCAGCCGGAGCCGCAGAGCGACCCGCGGCTCATGCTCATATCGGAGACCGCGACCGAGCTGAAGGCGCCGGAGCCTGAGGCGCCGCGCGCCGAAACGATGAGCCGCAGCGACAGTGTCGACCTCGTCGTCGAGGGAGTCCGAAAGTCGCTCGACGACGCGAACGACGCGCGAAGCATCGGTCGGATCCTGCGGGACGTCATGAACGTGATCACGGATGCGTCGGCGTTCTCGGTCTCGTTGTTCCACATCGCATTGACCGAAGTCGCGTACCGCTACAAGGTGCTGGGTCCGGAAGCTGATGCATCGGAGCTCGGACGCCAGGCCGTCGACGATGGCCCCGGCTGTTATGCGGCCCGACACGATCGTCGCTGGCACGTCTTCAAGCGCGATCTCGCGATCCGGGACGGCACGAACGTCCGGCATCGCGAGGTCGCTGTGCTGCAGGTCCCGCTCGTCGGTGCGGGCGAGGTCTTCGGGGTCATGACGGTGCAGACCTTCCGGGCAGAGGGCTTCTCGGACCATGAGCTCCGGCTCATCGCGGCCGTCGCCGAGGTCGCGTCGCCTCGCTTCGGCCAGGTCCGCCTCTCCGGGCGTTTCCAGCCGCCGCCATCAAACGTCCCCTCGTCGAGCGAGCCGTCCGCCTCCTTACTCGGGCCGGCCGTTGCTGCTCGCCCCGCGACGCAGCAGCGCACGGCGGAGACAGTTCTCGCCGATCTGCTGCGACGTTCCTCCGGCGCGGGATTCGCGACCGCGTTCCTCATGGGCTTCGATCCGGGTGCCGGCGTCCTTCGCGGCGAGCTCGTCAGCGATTCCGATGTCGCCCGGGAGCTCGACTATGCGCTCGGTATCACCACGGGAAAGTTCACGGTGCCGATCGACGAGCGTTACAACGCGATCGCGCGCGCGATGCGCGAGGCACGCATCGTCCCAGCCCCAACGATCCACGAGATCACGCAGCCGGCCCTCGACTGGCAGGCCTCGCTCGCGCTGGAGCGTCTCGCCCGCGGCGGCCGAACGATCACGCTGCCGATCGTCGTCGACAGCGACCCGGTGGGCGCCCTGGTGCTCGGACCGATGTCCGAGGACCCGACGTTCAGCGCGATCGAAATGGTCCGCGGCTATGTTGAAGACGCGACCCGCGAGCTCCGCGACCTATGGCGCGCCGAGGCGCGCTAGGGTCGCAACCCGAAGTCAACCTGAGGCTGGAGGCCAGGCAATAGACTCCCGCGCGTGATCGGCGAGGTGACCTTCGGGGTCATCGGGCTCCTCTTCCTGTTCGCAGATCTCCGCACGTTCAGCTCGACGTTCCAGCTGACGTTCTTCGGCGCGCCGAACACCAACCTGGGCGTGGCCGCGACGGCGGTCTTCGCGACCTCGTTCCTCGCGCTGCTCGTCGGTGCGCGCCTCGGGCCACGGCGCGCGGTCGGACTCAGCGCGGTCATCTTTGGCGTCGCCACGCTGCTGCTCACGGCGTCGCGGAGCAATTGGCTCGACCTCGCGCTGTCCGTCGTGGCGCTCGCCGCCGGACTCTGGTGGGTCGCCCTGTTCCACAGCTCGCGGGTCGCGGACGCCCCGCCCGCGCTGGCGCGCGCGTTGCCGATCGCGTTCGTCCTGGACCTCGCGCTGCGCGCGGGGCTCCGGACGCAGCCGGTGGTCGACCTCGCGTTTCCCGTCGCGGTGGGCATCGTCCTCGTTGCGCTGCTGGTGTTCGGCGCCGCCGGGCTCGCCTCGCTCTCTGCCGAACGGCAGTGGACCGCTCCGAATCCTGTCGGGACCCTCGCGCTCATCGCCGCGCCGGCGCTCGTCCTCGTCGCCGAGAGCGGCGCGACGAACGGCGCACAGGTCGCACTCGCGGCCGGACTCGGCCTCGGGCCGGAGCCCGCTCGCGCGACGCAGATCGGCCAGATCATCGTCGGCCTCGGACTCGCGGCGGGCGCGCTGGCGCTTGTGCGCTTCGGACCGAACCGTTTCATCGGAGCCGCGGTGCTCGCGATCGGCGCCGCGCTCCTCTGGTGGCACCAGCCGGTCGTGTCGCTCGTCGGTGGCCTGTTCCTCGCAGCGGGCATCGTGATCTCCGCGGGGACGATCCTGGGCGCGCCACAGCTCCCCGCACGTTCACCGGCCGGTCCGGTGCTCGCGCTGTCGTTCGGCTGGCTCGTGTTCGTCGGAACGGCGTTCGGTTTCTACGCGTTCTTCGCGCTGCAGCCCGCGGTGTGGGCGGCGACCGCAGTGGTGGTCCTCGCAACGCTCGTCGCGCCGACGCCGATCGTCCGCCTGGGAACGCCGCTCGCGATCGCCGCGGCCACCATCGCCGTCGCGGCCCCGCTGCTCGCGTTCCTGAGCGCGCCCGCGACGCCGGACCCGCAGCCTCCGAGGGTCACGTTCCGCCTCATGACCTACAACGTCCATCAGGGTTTTGACGCCGGCCAGATCCCGTCGCTTGACGCCATCGTCGCGACCGTCGCGAACGAGTCGCCGGATGTGCTCGTGCTGCAGGAGGTCGTGCGCGGCTGGATGATCGACGAGCAGCACGACGTCTTGTCGGTGCTCGCGCAGCGGCTCGAGATGTACTACGCCTGGCTGCCGACGATCGGCGACCTTTACGGCAACGCGGTGCTGTCCCGATATCCGATGGAGGTCATCAAGCGGGTGCCGTATACGCCGGGACCGACGATGCGGAACCAGCCGCGCGGCGCGTTGTTCGTCAAGATCGGCGAGCTGCTCGTCGTCGGCACGCATCTCGACCACACGAGCGACGGGACGTTCGTGCGGCAGGACCAGGTGCGCACCATCCTGCGCGAGCTCGGCGACGCGAAGGCGGTCGTCGTGGCCGGTGATCTCAACGCCGAGCCCGGGGACATCGAGATGCGTCTCTTCGATCAGGCGGGATTCCAGGATCTCGGACAATCAGCGGGTCCGACCACGACCGGCAACGACCCACCGAAGCGGATCGACTACGTCTGGGGTCTCGGTGTCGTCGGAGCGCAGGCGCACACCACCGCCGAGACGAACCTGTCCTCCGACCACCGTGGGCTCGTCGTGAACATCACGCGCACTGCGCCCTGACTTAGTGACGCGGCTCGTCACGGCTGCGAGCGCTCCGTGGCTCTTCCTCGGGGCCGTCGCGCTCATCGCGGCCGGCCACACGCTGATCGACTGGGTCACCGTCGTCGCATCCGGCGTGTCGACCGGGTACGGCGAGGGCGCCGTCGCGCACGCCGGGCAGATCGTGTCGCGCGGTGGTGATCCCTACGCGGCCGAGGCGGCGGGCACGTTCGTCAGCGCGAACTACCCGCCGCTCGCGTACGTCATCGAGGCGTTGGGGGCATCGCTCGGCCCGTTCACCGCGCTCCGCATCGCGAATGTCGTCGCACTCGGCGCCGTCGCGGCCCTCGCGGCATGGCGCGCGCGCGCTTCGCCGCCGGTCGCCGTTGCGCTCGGCGCGTCGTTCCTCGCGCTCTTTCCGGTCGCGGCGTGGGGGAGCGGAGCGCGCGTCGACCCGATCGCGGTGGCATTCACGGCCTTCGCTGTGGTGACCGCGTCGGCCGATCCGCGGCGCGCAGCGCTGGCAGGCCTCTTCGCCGCCCTGGCGATCGCCGCGAAGCCGACCGCCGCCGTTCCCCTCGCCATCGTGCTGGCGTACCTCCTCTGGCGGGAGCGGCCCGTCGCGCTACGTTTCGGCGCGGCCCTCGTCGTGGCATCGCTCGCCGTGCTGCTGGTCGTGCTCGTTCGTTTCGACGCGGCCGGGCTTTGGCGTCATCTCGTCGTGTACAACTCGTTCCCGTACGACATCCGCAACCCGGTCCTGCTCGTGATCCTCGGTCTTGTGCTGATCGGCTCGTTCGTCGTGTTCGCCTGGCTCGTGGCCGATGGCAGGATGCGGGCCTACCTCATCGGCGCTCTCGGCGTCGTTGCTCTTGGCGGGCACGAGGGAGCGACGATCAACTACCTCCTCGACCTGGCGGCGGCATCCTGTCTCGCGCTCGCGCCGATGGTCGCTTCGGCGGGCCGCGGCCGCGCGCCTGCGCTCTTCGCCGCTCAGCTCATCGGAACGCTGATCCTCTCGACGCTCGGACCGTTCGCGCCGTCTGCGCAGGCGATCCTTGCCGCAAGGGCGGCCGCCGCGTCGTCGCTTCCGGCGGGCCCGATCTACTCCGAAGACAGCGGGCCGCTGATCGCCGCCGCCATCGAGCCGATCATCGACGACTCCTATGTGTGGGCGCGACTCGTCGCTCTCGGCGTGCGCGTCGATGACGTGACTCCACGTGTCCGTAGCGGCGGATTCGCGGCCGTCGTCGCGGACGTGCCTCTCGACAAGCTCGCCGACGCGGCCCACTTCGAGCAGCAGCGCTGGCCGGCCGAGCTCGCCGCCGCCGTGCTCGACCGCTACCGACTCGATCGGCACGAGGGAACGCTGTGGATCTACGTGCCGCGCTGAGCGTTTAGACTCGTCATTGCCGCGGGGCTTCCACCAGCGGTCTGGGGATCGTCATCACGGGATCGTTCGTCCACCTCCACACCCACAGCGAATACAGCCTCCTCGATGGGCTTTCGCGCGTCTCCGATCTGGTCGCGCGCGCGAAAGAGCTCGGGATGCCGGCGATCGCGCTCACCGATCACGGCGCCCTCTACGGAGCGGTGGACTTCTATGTCGCGGCCAACCAGGCCGGCATCAAGCCGATCCTCGGCGTCGAGACGTACGTCGCGCGCACGAACCGCTTCGAACGCGATCCCCGCCTCGAGGGCCACGGAAAGCCGTTCCACCTCGTGCTCCTGGCGAAGAACTTCACCGGCTACCGCAACCTCGTCTCGCTCGTCACCACGGCCCATCTCGATGGTTACTACTACCGGCCGCGCATGGATAAGGAGATCCTGCGACAGCATTCCGAGGGGCTCATCGCGCTCTCGGCCTGCCTCCAGGGCGAGCTCGCGCGGGCGATCCAGGACGAGGGCATCGACGCTGCGTGCAAGGTCGCGCTCGAGCACCAGGAGATCTTCGGCGCCGGCAACTACTTCCTCGAGCTCATGCAGCACGGCGTGACCGAGCAGCAGGCCGTGCTCGAGGGCGTTCGCGAGGTCGCGCGCCGGACCGGCATCCCGCTCGTCGTGACGAACGACATCCACTACGTGCACGCTGAGGACGCCGAGGCGCAGGACGTGATGGTCTGCATCCAGAGCGGGAAGACGATCGACACGCAGGACCGCCTCAAGATGATCGATCACCCCGAGCTCTACCTGAAGAGCGCCGAGCAGATGGCCGTTCTGTTCCCAAATGATCGCGAGGCGCTCGAGAATACCGTGCGCATCGCGGACATGATCGATATCAAGCTTCCACTCGGTGAGCTGCAGCTCCCGGCCTTCGACGTGCCGGCGGGCACCACGCCGGAAGAGCACCTCCGCGCCATGGCCGAGACAGGCGTGCGCGCGAAGTACGGAACGATCACGGCCGAGCTGCGCGAACGGCTCGACAAGGAGCTGTCGGTCATCGGCAAGCTGGGCTACTCCGGCTACATCCTCATCGTGCAGGACTTCATCCGCTACGCGCGCGAGCACGGGATCCTGACGGCGGTCCGCGGGTCCGCGGGCGGATCGCTCGTGAACTACGCCATCGACCTCACCGACATCGATCCGATCCGGTACGGGCTCATCTTCGACCGCTTCCTCAATCTCGAGCGCTACACGCTCCCGGACATCGACGTCGACTTCATGGACAACCGCCGCGACGAGGTCATCGCCTACGTCACCGAGAAGTACGGCGCCGATCGCGTCGCGCAGATCGGAACGTTCAACACGATGCTTGCCCGGGCTGCGGTGCGCGACGTCGCGCGCGTACTTGGCATGCCCTACGGCGAGGCCGACCGCGTCGCGAAGACGATCCCGTTCGGCGTCACGCTGGAGGACTCGCGCCGCATGGTGGGCGAGCTGCAGCAGCTCGAGCAGGAGCCGCATGTCGAGCGGCTCCTCGACCTCGCGGAGAAGGTCGAGGGACTCGTGCGGTCGACGGGCACGCACGCCGCCGGCGTGGTGATCACGGCCGAGCCGCTCATCGCGCTGGTCCCGCTCGAGCGCTCGAAGGGAACGTCCGCCATCCAGACGCAGTACGAGGACAAGTCCCTCGAGAAGCTCGGCCTGCTCAAGTTCGACTTCCTTGGACTGTCGAACCTCACGATCCTCGACGAGGCGCTGAAGCTGATCAAGACCTCGCGCGGGACCGACATCGATCGCGCCCGCATCCCGCTCGACGACCAGAAGACCTTCGATCTGCTCGGCTCCGGCGAAACGACGGGCATGTTCCAGCTCGAATCGGCGGGCATGCGTCGGCACATCCGCGACCTGAAGCCCGACCGCGTCGAGGACGTCATGGCCATGGTCGCGCTCTTCCGTCCGGGTCCGATGGACTACATCCCGTCCTACATCCGCCGCAAGCACGGCCAGGAAGCGGTCACGTACGCGCATCCGCTGCTGGAGCCGGTGCTGCGCAAGACGTACGGCGTGATGGTCTACCAAGAGGACGTCATGGCGGTCACGCAGGCGCTCGCGGGCTTCACGCTCTCGCAGGCCGACGTCCTGTGCTTCGCGATCCGCAAGAAGATCCGCGAGAAGCTCGACGCGCAGAAGATGAAGTTCGTCGAGGGCTGCCTGCGCAACGGCGTGCACGCCGATGTGATCGAGCAGGTCTGGAGGGACTTCGAGCCGTTCGCTCGTTACGGCTTCAACCGCGCGCACGCCGCGATCTACGGGGTCATCGCGTACCACACCGCCTACCTGAAGGCGAATTACACCCTTGAGTACATGACCGCGGTCCTGTCGTCCGACATGGGCAACTCGGAGCGGATCGCGATCGCGGTGGCGGAGTGCCGCCGCATGGGCATCGCCGTGCTGCCGCCCGACGTGAACGAGTCCGAGTTCGGGTTCGCGATCACGCCGAAGGGGATCCGCTTCGGCCTCGGAGCGGTGAAGAACGTCGGCGAGGGTGCCGTCGAGGGGATCATCGAGGCGCGGATGGCCGGCGGCCGATACAAGTCGCTGGACGATTTCTGCGGCCGCATCGACCTCCAGCGCTGCAACAAGCGCGTCCTCGAGTCGCTCATCAAATGCGGGGCGCTGGACGCGTTCGGTCCGCGCGCGGTGCAGCTGGGGCACCTCGACCTCGCCCTGGGCACCGCGCAGCGTGAGCAGCGGGACCGGGAGAGCGGCCAGGTCGGCCTCTTCGCGAGCATGGGTTTGACGGACGAGATCGTCGTCCAGCCTCTGCCCAGCGGACCCGAGGCCCCCAAACGCGAGCTGCTCGGCTGGGAGAAGGAGCTGCTCGGCATCTACCTGTCGGAGCACCCGCTGCAGCAGATGGCCGAACGGCTGGGCGAGGTCGTGCCGCCCGTGACGTACCTGGCGGCGCTCAAGGAGGTCGACGACGATCTCATCGTCGTCGCGTGCGTCGTGACGAGCGCGCGTAAGCACATCACCAAAGAGAAGAAGCTGATGATGTTCGCGCAGGTCGAGGACCTCACCGGCACGACCGAGGTAACGGTCTTCCCTCGCACCTACGAGGCCACCGCGGCGCTCTGGAGCGCCGACGAGATCCTCCTCGTCCTCGCCCGCGTCGAGCAGCGCGACGACGCGCCGAAGCTGTTGTGCGAGCACGCCGTGCGCTTCGATGACGCTGGGATCGCCGAGATCCGGCGCGTTGCCGACGAACGTCGCCAGAGCCTGGCGAAACGTGCCAAGTTCATGCGACCCGCAAATGGGAACGGCCACGGTGCGAGCACGGGCGGGTCGGCGGGTCCTGCCGCGGCAGGGTCATCTCCTCGGCCGACCTACTCGCCGGCGACCACATCAAAGGAACCCCCGTCCCTGTCGTCGCCGGCTCAACGGTCGGCCTCGGAGACGACACCAGCCGCGTCACCCGCCTCCCCGTCATCGTCGTCTTCGCCGTCAACCACTTCAGGTGGTGCTGAACTTGTCATCCGGTTTCGTGAGGCGCTGGACTACGAACGATCGATCGCGATATTTCAGCGGATCCAGCAGGTGCTCAAATCGCACGCCGGGCCCGCGGTGGTGATCCTGGAGCTGCCGCGTGCTGCTGGGGGCGTGCGGCGGGTGCCGACGTCGTTCCGCGCACGCCCGTCACGCGAGCTCGCCGAGGCTGTCGCGGATGAGGTCGGCGGCGATGTGGTCGAGGTCGTCCTACCGCTATAGCGGCTCCTTAAGTGCGCGCGACCATAGGCGATCGGACCGATACTTCGGGCGTGACGATGCGCGACCGCCTGGGTCGACTTCACGATGTGACCAACGAGATGCTCGGCATCCTCGATCTGGACAAGCTTTATACGACCGTGGCGGAGGCCGCGCGGTCGCTCGACACCGCCGACGCGGCGTCGTTGATGATCGTCGATCACGAAGAGAACGCTCTTGTCATCCGCGGCTACAGCGGCCTGTCGGACTCGTACGCTGCGTCCCAACGGATCCCGCTCGAACGCGCGATGCGCCATTACCAGCGTCCAGGTTCGGTGGCGGTGCGCGATCTGCGCACAGCGCCACTTGGAAATCCGGTCCTCATCCGCTCTGAGGGCCTCGCGAAGGTGCTCGCCCTCTCCGTCGCACGCGAGGGCGAGCTGCTTGGTGCGCTCCACATCTACACGCGCGACCCAGACCGGGATTTCGACGAGATCGACCGCGATCTGGCGCATATCCTCGCCGCCCAGGTCTCTATCGCGATCACGAACGCCCGACTGTTCACGCAGCTCAACGAGATGGACCAGGAGCGCGAGCAGTTCCTGTCGATCGTCTCCCACGAGCTGCGCACGCCGCTCACACCGCTCAAAGCGCTCGCGCAGCTGCAGCTCGGCCGGCTGCGCCGGTCGCAGGCTCGCGGAACTCCGATGGATCTCGAGGCGCTCGAGCGCAACCTTGAGTCGATCGAGCGTCAGGTCGACCGCATGAATGGTCTCGTCAACGACCTGCTGTCCGTGTCACGCGCCGGTCGTGGCAAGCTCGAGATGGAGAACGCGCCGTTCGACCTCGCCGGTGAGGTGCGCGACGTCGTGGGCCGCTACGTCGCAGCGACGCGTGAAGAGGGCCGGCACTCCTTCGCGATCGACGCACCCGAAGCGTTGACGTACGACGGCGACCAGGCCCGGATCGATCAGCTGCTCATGAACCTCGTCGGCAATGCGGTGAAGTACTCACCACGCGGCGGCCAGGTGGCGGTACGGCTCGCGCGCCAGAACGGGGCGGCGGAGATCGCGATCACCGACCAGGGCATCGGCATACCCGAACTCGATCTGTCGCGGCTCGGGGGCGCGTTCACCCGCGGGGCCGGGAAGGCGGCTACGTTCGCCGGAATGGGCATCGGCCTGCACGTCGCGAAGCTCGTAGCCGAGGCGCACGGCGGATCGCTCCACCTCGAGAGTCCCGGCGAGGACAAAGGAACGACCGTGCGGGTGCGCCTACCGCTGTAATCGCGCGGCCTTCGCCGCGCTCATCTGCTTGGCGTGTGCGCTCCGCGCACGCCGCAGTAGCGGCCGGGTCTCAAGTTGGTTCACGCTTTGACGTCTATTTCACCATTGTGCTAAATTGCGAAACTGTGAAGGACACCGCACGCATCTTCCGCGCCCTGGCGGACCCGACCCGGCGCCAGATCCTCCAAGAGCTGAAGGACGGCGAGCTCGCGGCAGGCACGATCTCTGGTCGTTTCGACATCTCCGGTCCTGCGATCTCGCGTCACCTGTCGATCCTGAAGGCCGCAGACCTCGTGAGTGAGCGCCGTGATGGCAATCGCATCTACTACCGTCTCGAGCCCGCGCAGCTCGCGCAGCACGTCGGCGATTTCCTCAGCCAGGTCTGTCCCACGCAGTTCGCGCACCGGGTTCGGACGCGGAGACGGACCTCGTGAAGGTCGCGATCACGGGTGGGACCGGTTTCGCGGGCCGTCATCTGGCGCGCGCCCTGGTCGCCGATGGTCACGACGTTGTCTTGATCGCGCGTGGCGTCGATCAGCGCGACGGGGATCTCCGGAGTGCCGCCGGGACGCGGTTCGTCGCGGCCTCAGCGGACGATGAAGAAGCGCTCGCGGCGGCATTCGCCGGCTGTGACGCTGTCGCGCACTTCGCTGGTATCAACAGGCAGATCGGACGCCAGACGTACGCGCGCGTCCACATCGCCGGAACGCGAGCCGTTGTTGCCGCCGCCAAGCGCGCCGGAGTGCGGAAGATCGTCGATCTCAGCTTCCTACGCGCTCGACCCGACTGCGGGTCGGCCTATCACGAATCGAAGTGGGCAGCCGAGGAGGTGGTGCGCGGCTCCGGTCTCGATTACACGGTCTTGAAGGCGAGCGTGCTGTACGGCCGCGGGGACCACATGCTCGAGCATCTGACTCGGGCGTTCTTCACGTTTCCGGTCTTTCCGCTCGTCGGTCTGCGAGACCGAACGATGCGGCCGACGCTGATCCACGACCTGGTACGCATCGCGAAGGCGGCGCTGGTCGACGGCCGGCTGTCACGTCAGACGGTCGCGGTCGTTGGTCCGGACGAGATCCCGCTGTCGGAGGCGGTCCGGCGCGTCGCTCGCGCGAGCGATCGCGCGCCAGCCTTCATTCGCCTGCCGCTGTTCGCGCACTACGCGTTCGCTTGGTGCTTCGAGCGGCTCATGACCGTTCCCTTGGTCTCGATCGCCCAGGTCCGGATCCTCTCCGAAGGCGTCAGCGTGAGCAGTCCTCCCGCCGACGCACTCCCGGCCGATCTCGCGCCGACCGAATCCTTTACTGAGCCAGTGATCAGGCGCGAGCTGCCGCCACCGGGGCGGTTCCGGCTGCGCGACCTTCGCCTGTTCGCGGGCCGACGGCCGTGATCGATCGGGTCCGCGGCACCATCCGCCGCCGCATCCTCGTGAACTACCGCGTCGCGCCCGACGTGATCCAGCGACTCTTGCCGTCTGGTTTCGAACCGAAGCTCGTCGGCGGCTACGCGATGGCGGGCGTCTGCCTGATCAGGCTCGAGGGCCAACGGCCCGGCGGGCTTCCGTCCGGTGTTGGGATGAGCAGCGAGAACGCGGCGCATCGCATCGCGGTCACGCGGCACGAGGGAGGCACGGAGCGGGAGAGCGTCTACATCCCGAGGCGGGATTCCGCATCACGTCTGCAGCACTGGCTCGGCGGCCGCGCCTTTCCGGGCGAGCTCGGATCAGCGACGTTCGCCGTACGCGACGACGGCGATGCCGTCGTCGTTTCGATGCGTGCCGCGGACGGACTACGGGTGGAGCTGCGCGCACGCGATGGCGACTCGCTGCCGACGTCGTCGGTGTTCGCGTCGCTCGACGATGCCTCGTGCTTCTTCCGCGCCGGCTCGCTGGGATACTCGGCGACGCGAGAAGGCACGCGGCTGGACGCCGTGTACCTGGACGCGGTCGATTGGCGAGTGTCCGTGCTCGATGTCGAGCTCGCGCGCTCGACGTTCTTCGACGATCGTTCGCTCTTTCCTCTGGGAAGCGTCGAGTTCGACAGCGCGCTGATCATGCGGAACGTCGAACACGAGTGGCGGCGGGCCGAGTCGCTGCGCGTCTCCGCGCAGCACCGAGTGCCGGAGGAGGGATTCGAACCCTCAAGGGCCTTGCGGCCCGGATGCTCTTGAGGCATCTGAGTCTGCCGATTTCTCCACTCCGGCGCGCGACTCGATTTTAGGGCCTACGCAGCAGCTTCCACGCCTCAGACGCGAGCTTCCGATTCGCGATCACGACCTGCCGCTCGTCCCACGCGGCGTCCTCGCCGGTCTTCAGTGACAGGACGCTCGCGCCCGCCTCGCGCGCGATGAACGCTGACGCGGCGACGTCCCACGGCGAGAGCGATTCGTGCACGAAGAGATCGAACGTCCCCATCGCGACGTAGCACATCTCGAGCGCTGCGGAACCCAACACGCGCAACCGTGCGCATGTCGAGTTCAGCGCGACGAAGCGTGAATCCTTCTTCTTCGTCACGCCGAACGCGAGGCTCGCGACCGCGAATGCCTCCGACAGCTTCGTGACGGATCCGACGCTGATCGCGATGCCGTTCCGCGTCGCGCCGCGACCTTCGGATGCGGTGAACGTCTCGCCGGTCCGCGGCGCGTGCACGGCCGCGGCGCGCGTCCGCCCGCCCTCGACGTATGCGATCACGACACAGTAGAAGGGGATCGCGCGGCTGAAGTTCAGCGTGCCGTCGATCGGGTCCACGACCCAGAGACGCTCTGCCTTACGCAGCGCCGAGTTCGCGCTCTCCTCCGCGAGGACGGGCACATCGGGACCGTGCGCGGCGAGACGCTCGATGATCGCCTTCTCGGCCGCGTGGTCGGCCGCGGTCGCGAAGTTGGCACGCCCCTTCTTGCGCGTGACGATCAACACGTCCGATTGCACGATCGCCTCGCCGACCGCGACCGCGGTCTCTGTGGCGACGCGGGCGAGGGTCGCGTATCGTGCCGCATCCGCCGCGCTGACCGCGCGGCGACCCGTCACGCCGGACAGAGGGACCGCACGCGCTGGAGGAGATCGTTGAGGTCGAACGGCTTCGTGAGGACGGAGGTGATGTTCCGCTGCCGGAACTCGCGATCGAACTGTGGGAGGTTCGCACTCACGAACAGCACCGGCATGTCGCGGATGTTCGCATCCTCGCGCACGCGGTCGTAAACCTCGAGACCGCTCAGACCGGGCATCATGATGTCGAGGATGAGGAGGTCGGCGTGGACCTGGCGCACGGTCTCGAGCACCAGCGCGCCGTCGGCGACGACCACCGCCTGGTATCCGGGCTCATCGCTGATGGCGTCACGCAGGAGAAGGGCGATCGGTTCGTCGTCCTCACCGATGACGACGACCCTTTTCTTTGTCTCTTCCATTCGGGCGGACTTTAGCGGATTCGCAAGTGCGAGGGCGCGTTGAGCGGAGCATCAGAGAGTGAAGTCCAACTGCTCATCGAACGCGCGCGCGCGGGCGATACGCGCGCGTTCGAGGATCTGGCGCGACGAGAGGAGCGAGCGCTCTATCGGCACGCTCTGCGCATCGTCGGCACGACGTCGGACGCTGAGGACATCGTCCAAGATGCTCTCTTCTCGGCGTGGCGGTCGATCGCCTCGTTCCAAGGCCTCTCGTTCCGCGCGTGGTTATTCCGCATCGCCACGAACCGTGCCCTCGATCAGCTGCGGTCGCGCAAGCGCAGGCCCGAGCTTCCGCTCGATCCTCCCGACGATGACGAGATCACATGGGCAGAGCCTGTGGCCCCCGGACCCGATCTCACGCAGCTGGCGGGCGACCGCGAAGCGCTCGCTGTCGTGGAGACCGCACTCGAGGCCTTGCCTGCCGAGCAGCGGACCGCGCTGTTGCTGCGCGACGTCGAGGGGTTTGCGTACGAGGAGATTGCCGTCATCACCTCGGTCGAGATCGGCACGGTGAAATCACGTATCCATCGCGGCCGGCTGGCGGTGCGGAACACCCTCATCACCCGCGGCTGGCGAGGACCGGAAGGATGATGGAACCGGACGGCCCCTCTGTCGTCAGTAGGGAAGGAGGTCTGTGACGCAAGAGCATCCGCACGCCGAGCTTTCGGCATACATCGACGGCGCGCTCGCTCCGGCGGCTCAGGCCGCGGTGGGCGGGCATCTCGCCACGTGTGCCCCTTGTCGCGCCCACGTCGCGCAGCTGCGCGGGACGGTCGCCTTCATGCGGGCCCTCCCCGATCCCGTTCCCTCCCGTCGGCTCGTGCCGCGGCTTGCCACGCCGCCCGCTTGGCTGGCTCCGCTGCGCACGCTCATGACGCTCGCGAGCGGCGCGGCCGTGTTCCTCTTCATCGCGAGCTCACTCGTCACGAACATCAACTTCCTCGCGAGCAGCGGCGCGGCCACCAGTGCGAACGAGGCCAGCCGCGACGCTGTCGCAAAACTGCAGGTGCCCGCAGCAGCCGGAGCGCCCGCGACGACGGGGGTTCCTGCTCCCGCGGCTTCGCCGTTTGCCGCATTCGCCGTGAGCCCGGCCGCCTCTCCAGCGCCGACGACTTCGCAAGTGCCCGACACAGCGAGAGGCACGGCGACGGACGATCCACAAAAGCGCGCAGATCAGTCGACCGCCGGACCATCCGGCGCACCAGGTGCGGTGGCAGCCAACCCCCAGGACACCGGACGACTCACGTCCTCGGAACCGCAGCGCTCGCCGCTGTTGAATCCATGGCTCTGGCTCACGCTCGCGGTCCTTTGCGCCGTGATCGCGATAGCGCTCCAGCGCCGCCTTCGCGCGTCCATCTGACCGACGACCGCGGGGCGCGGTCCTCATACTTGATACATGCCCGAACGCATCATCCTGGTCGATTCGAACTCGCTGATCTATCGCGGCTATTTCGCTATCCCGCCGCTCACGACGACCAAAGGCGAGCTCTCGAACGCCACCTTCGGCTTCGCGTCGATCCTGCTCAAGGCCATCGAGGAGATCAAGCCGCAGCACATCGCCGCAGCTTTTGATCTGCCCGGGAAGACCTTCAGACACGAACGTGACGCGACGTACAAGGCGACGCGAAAGCCGATGCCCGACGAGCTACGACCGCAGTTCGAGCGCTGCAAGGAGCTGCTCGGCAAGATGGGCGTGCCCATCTACGCGCTCCCAGGCTTCGAGGCCGACGACGTGATCGGCGCCCTCGCCAAGCAGGCGGAGGCGGCGGGCCTAGAGAGCATCATCGTGTCGGGCGACCTCGACACGCTGCAGCTCGTGACACCGAACACGAAGCTGTTCACAACCCGCATGGGCTTCCAGAACACCGTCGTGTACGACGAGGCGCAGATCGCGCAGCGGTACGGTCTCCGACCGGATCAAATGATCGACTTCAAGGCGCTCAAGGGCGATGCGACCGACAACATCCCCGGCGTCCCCGGCGTGGGCGAGAAGACCGCGGCGAAGCTCATCGCCGAGAACGGCTCGATCGAAGGCGTGTACACGGACCTCTCGCGGTTCACACCGAAGCTGCGCGAAGGCCTTGCCGCTCACAAGGATCAGGTATTCCGCAGCCGCGAGATGTCCAGGATCGTCACGGATCTTCCGGTCACGCTCGACGTCGAGGCCACACGCTTCCGCAACTACGACCGCGCCGGCGTGCTCGAGCTGTTCCGCGACCTCGAGTTCCGCAGCCTCATCCCGCGACTCCCGCCCGCTGACGGGAACCTCGCGCCCAGCGTGGCTCCGGCCGCGCGGCCAGGGCAGCTCTCGCTGGGCCTCGACCCGACACCGGCCGTTGCGTCGTCCGTCGCGACGACCCTCGTCGGCGCCGAAGAGGCCGCGAGCGTGGCGGCGCTGCTGCGCGCAGCGTCCGCCGTCGCGGTGCATGCCGATGTCGACGTCGGTCGCCATCCCGTTCTGCTCGGTCTGGGCCTCGCTGCGGGCGAAGACGCGTGGTACGTGCCGACGATCTCGGGCGTGCCGGCGCCGATCGCGTCCGTCCTCGCCGACGAGAGCGTCGCCAAGATCGCGCACGATGCGAAGACCGCGCGCCGCGCTCTCCGGCGCGCCGGTGCCGAGCTGCGCGGCGTGACGATGGACACGATGCTCGCGTCCTATCTCGTGAACGCGAGCCGCCGTTACCACGCGCTCGAGGACCTCTCCGCCGAACGGCTGAAGCTCGAAGTGCCCGTTCTGCCGGTCGCCGACAGGAAGGATCCACACCGTGTGCCGACGCCCGAAGAGCGTCTCGCGCGGGCAGGCGCTGGCGCCGTCGCCGCGGCGCGTCTCGGCGCGCAGTTCGACACGGATCTCGACCGCCTCGGGATGCGCAAGCTCTTCGCCGAGGTCGAGCTCCCGCTCGTCGACGTCCTCGTCGAGATGGAGGAGGCCGGCATCGCCGTGGACCTCCCGTACCTGCAGTCACTGGGGCAGGAATTCGCGCGCGAGGTGGCGCGCATCGAACGCGAGGCGTACGACTCGGTCGGTCACGAGTTCCCCATCAACTCGCCGAAACAGCTCGGCTCGCTCTTGTTCGAGGAGCTCAAGCTGCCGCGCGGCCGGCGTACCGCCACGGGCTACTCGACGGATGCCGCGGTGCTGGAGGAGCTGCGCACGGCGCACCCGGTGGTCAACAAGATCCTCGAGTACCGCGAGATCGAGAAGCTGCGATCGACGTACGCCGAAGGCCTCGGCCCACTGGTCGACCCCGATACGCGGCGGCTGCACACGACGTTCGATCAGGCCGTCGCCGCTACGGGGCGCCTGTCGAGCAAGAACCCCAACCTTCAGAACATCCCGATCCGCACGCCACTCGGCCGTCGCATCCGGCGCGCGTTCGTCGCCGGCGGTGCCGATCTGATCCTGCTGGCGGCGGACTACTCGCAGATCGAGCTCCGCGTGCTCGCGCACATGTCGGGCGACCCGGCGCTGACCGCCGCCTTCCGCGAGGGCGCCGACGTGCACCGCCGGACGGCGGCCGCCGGCTTCAACGTCAGCGAGGACGCGGTCACCCGCGAGCAACGCGACGTCGCGAAGATGCTCAACTTCGGGATCATCTATGGCATGAGCGACTTCGGGTTGGCCTGGCGGATGGGGATGCCGCGCGACGAGGCGCAGCGCTTCATAAATGAGTATTTCAAACGCTATGCACAGGTCCAGCGCTACATCATCGAAACGAAGACGTTCTGCGCGGAGCAGGGCTACGTCGAGACGCTGCTCGGCCGCCGTCGCTACATCGCGGACATGACGAGCCGGAACTCCGCGGTCCGAAATGCCGCGGAACGTATGGCCATCAACATGCCGATCCAGGGGACCGCCGCCGACATCATGAAGATCGCGATGCGCCGGGTGTACGACCGCCTGGCCGAAACGGAGTCGGAGGCGCGCGTGATGCTGCAGGTGCACGACGAGCTTGTTGTGGAGGTTCCACGCGATGCCGTCGATGCGACCGCGCAGATCCTTCGCGACGAGATGTCGGCGGCGTATGCGCTCGACGTTCCGCTCATCGTCGACGTCCGTGTCGGCACGAACTGGGACGAGATGACGCGGATCCCGCAGCCCGCCACCGCACATGCCTGAGCTTCCCGAGGTCGAGACGATCGCGCGGCAGCTGCGTGAGATGATCATCGGGCGGCGCATCGCGGCGTTCGAGTCGTTCTGGCACCGCGTGACGGAGCCGGTGCCGGCCGCGCACTTCGCGACGCGGCTCAGCGGGCGCGAGATCATCGGCGTCGGCAGGCGCGGGAAGTTCGTCGTTCTCGAGCTTGACGGGGGCGAGGCGCTCATCGTGTCGCTGCGCATGACGGGCAAGCTTCTGTTCCGCGAGCCGGGCGCTCCCGACGACACGTTCGTCCGTGCCTCGATCGGATTCGCCGACGGCACGTTCCTGCGTTTCTCCGACACACGGAAGTTCGGGCGGATGGCGATCGTCGACCGGGCGGATCTCGCAGAGGACGGCGACCGACCCCGCGCGCGTGCTGGCGCGCCGCTCCACCGGGTGCTGGGCATCGAGCCGCTGACCGCCCGGTTTACGACCCGCTGGCTGCGGGAGTTCCTGCAGCTCCGCGGCCGCTCCGCGATCAAGCCGCTGCTGCTCGACCAGCGTGGCATCGCCGGAGTGGGGAACATCTACGACGTCGAGGCCCTCTGGCGTGCGCGCATCCATCCCCTGCGGACCGCCGGCTCGCTGCGCCCCGACGAGGTCGCCCGGTTGCGCGAAGCGCTGCGCTTCGTGCTCCGCAAGGGCATTCGCCTCGGCGGAGCGTCGCGGCGCGATTACGTCGACGCGCGGGGCGGCCAGGGACGGATGCAGCGGGAGTTCCAGGTGTACGACCGCGCAGGCGAGCCCTGCCCCCGCTGCGGCAAGGCGGTGGTGCGCACCGTCGTCGGCGGCCGCGGCACCTTCCACTGCCCGCGGTGCCAGCGCGCGCCAGCGGTCCGCACGGCGCGGCGCAGGATAGCCCGGTGAGCGTGCTCTCGGTCCAGGCCGTCGCGCGCTGGTACGGCGAGCGCGAGGTGCTGAAGGACGTGTCGTTCCGTGTCGCGCACGGAGATCGCGTCGGCCTCGTCGGTCCGAACGGAACGGGAAAGACGTCGCTCCTGCGGATCGCGGCGGGTCTCGACGCACCTGATCGCGGCGCGGTCGCCTACGCGCGCGGCACACGCCTTGGTTTCCTGCGCCAGGAGCTCCTCGAGGAAGCGACGGGAACGGTGATCGAGCACGCGCGCGGCGCGGCCGCGCATCTGCGCGAGCTGGAGAGCGAGCTGCGTGAGCTCGAGACGCAGATCGCGACCGGGGATCCGGAGACACTCGAGCGCTACGCCGATGCCCAGCACCACTTCGAGCACGCTGGCGGTTACGACTTCGAGGCGACGCTGGGGCGCATCCTCGGCGGGCTCGGCCTCGGCGGTCTCGTCGATCGCGAGGTCGCGACGCTCTCGGGTGGCGAGCGAACGCGGCTCGGCCTCGCGCGCCTGCTCCTCGACGATCCGGACGTCCTCCTCCTCGACGAGCCGACGAACCATCTCGACGTCGCCGCGCTCGAGTGGCTCGAGAACTTCCTCGTCGAGCAGGACACCACATGCCTCATCTCATCGCATGACCGCTGGTTCCTCGATCGCGTCACATCGCGCACGCTGTCGATCGAGGACCTGACGGTCGTCGAGTACCGCGGCGGCTACTCGCACTACGCGCGACAGCGCCTCGAACGCGAGACCGCGCAGATGCGAGCGCACGCGCGGCAGGCCGAGGAGATCGCGAAGACCGAAGAGTTCATCCGACGGTATGGGGCGGGTCAGCGCTCGAAGGAGGCGCGCGGCCGCGGGAAGAAGCTCGCGCGTGTCGAGCGCATCGAAGCGCCGACGCAGTCGACACGCCACAGCTGGGGGCTCGAGGCCGCGGACCTCGGCAGCGAAACCGTGCTCGAGACGACCGCGCTCGCCGTCGGCTACGGCGATCCCGTCATGCGCGCCGGTCCGCTCCGGGTCGCGCGGGACGCGCGCGTGGCGCTCGTCGGACCGAATGGCGCGGGGAAAACGACCTTGGTGCGGACCCTGGTCGGCGACCTGAGTCCGCTTGACGGCTACGTCAGCGCGGCGCCCGGTGCGCGCGTCGCCTACCTGGAGCAGGCGCAGGCCGAGCTCACCGGCGACCAAACGGTCCTCGAGGCGATGCGCTCCGCCGGGGCGATGGACGATCAGGAGGCGCGGAATCTGCTCGCGCGTTTCCTCTTTCGCGGCGACGAAGTGCAGCGTGCCGTATCGGTCCTCTCCGGCGGTGAGCGCAGCCGCCTCGCACTCGCGCGGCTGTCGCTGCGACACGCGAACCTGCTCGTGCTCGACGAGCCGACGAACCACCTCGACCTCGCTGCCCGCGAGCAGCTGGAAGCCGTGCTCACCGACTACGAGGGAACGCTCGTGTTCGTGAGCCACGACCGCTACTTCATCGACAAGCTGGCCACAGAGCTCTGGCTGATCTCGGGCGGCCTTCTCCGTCGCTTTGAAGGCGGCTGGACGGCCTACCAGCGCGAGCGCGCCGCGGGCCGGGACGCCCCCATCGTCGAGTACTTAGCGCGCGGGACCGGCGCGGGCGCGGCGCCGAGGGTCCCCGCGCGCGAGGGGTCCCCGTCCCGAAGGGACGGGGTTTCGCGCGTTGAGAGGGTTTAGGCGGCGCGCCC
>JALYLT010000001.1 GCA_030774095.1 Chloroflexota bacterium | reverse complement strand
TCCGCCGGAGTGCACGCGATCGCCATCGACTACTTCGGCCGCACCGCGGGCACCACGCGCCGCGGCGACGACTTCGAATTCCGCGAGCACGTGGCAAAGACGAAGACGACAACGATCCAGGCTGATATCGCGAGTGCAATCGGACATCTTCGGGGCGCGACCGACGCGCGCCGCATCTTCGTCGTCGGCTTTTGTATGGGCGGCCGGCAGGCGTTCTTCGCCTCGGCCGAGCACGCCGAGGTCGCCGGCGTGGTTGGTTTCTACGGCCGACTTTCCACCCGCGAGGGCGAGGAGGGCACCGCGCCGAAGGACCGCGTGCAACGGATGCGCGCGCCGGTGCTGGGCCTGTTCGGTGGCGACGACCCCGGCATCCCGGCGACGGACGTCGATGCATTCGACCGCGGCCTCAAGGAGGCGCGCATCGCGCATCACTTCGTGACCTATCCGGGCGCGCCGCACTCGTTCTTCGATCGCACGTTCGCCGAGCATCAGGAGGCGTGTGCCGACGCGTGGCGGCGAGCGCTCGGCTTCATGAAGACCGGCGATCCGGCCTCGCGAGCGTGACGCGTGATACGGAAGCGACCGCGTCGGACCCGGTAGGGTAGGGACGTGCGCGGGATTTGGTATCTGACGCTCGGCTGCATCGCCTTCGTCGCGATCACGTTCTTCGAGCAGCTGCCGATCGTGGGCTGGGTCGGCGGCGTCTTGTCGATCGCCGCGTGGGTCGTCATCGCACGCGCGCTCGTTGGTGAGCGCGGCTTCGACTTCGAGACCCCGTTCGGGATCGGCTGGGCCGCGGTCATCGGTGCCGTCACCGGGTTCGTCGGCGCGTTCACGGCGTGGCTCGCGCAGACCGGGAACCTCATCGGGATCACCACGCCGCCCGGCGACAGGTTCGGCGCGGCGATCGGCTTCGTCGGAGCGAGCATCGGGATCGTCCTGTGGCCGGTCTTCGGCGCGGCGGTGTGCGTCGTCGCCGCGCTCCTGTCGGTCCGCCGACGGAGGGCGGCCTAGCCTCTCAGGCGACCCGCCGGCGCTTGTGCGTCACGTAGTCCACGAGCACGTACTCGCCCAGACGCTCCGGCTCGACGTAGAAGGCGCGACCGGTGTTGATCTTGGACATCTGATTCACGAAGTCCACGAGGTAATGCCCGCGCGCGAGCATGAATGTGTTGATGGTGATGCCCTCGCGCGTGCACCGGAGGACCTCGCGTAACGTCATCTCGCGCGTGCGCTGGGTCGGCGGGTACGCGAACTTCGGCTCCGGATCGCCCGGCTCGAAGTGCGCCGTCGGCTCGCCGTCGGTGATGAGGATGATCTGCTTGTTCTTTCCGCGTGAGCGTGCGAGCAGCGTCCGGGCCGTTTCGAACGCGTGCTGCATGTTGGTGCCGTAGATGTATTCGTTCCAGGTGAGCCTTGGCAGATCCTGGGGCTTGAGCTGGCTCGCGAGTGCCGAAAAGCCAACGATGTAGAGGTCGTCCTTGGGGAAGGTCGAGCGGATCAGCGAGTCAAGCGCGAGCGTGACCTTCTTCGCGGCGAGGAAGCATCCGCGGAAGAGCATCGACCGAGAGACGTCCACGAGGATCGCCGTGGCCGACTGGGTCATGAGCTCGGTGCGGTAGACCGAGAAATCCTCTGCCTTGAGCTTCACCGGCACATGCGCACCGTCGCGGTAGACGGCGTTCTTCACGGTGTCCGGCAGATCGAGGAGGAACGGGTCGCCGAACTCGTACGTCTTCAGCTCGTCGGTCGGATCGCCTCCGCGGCCGCGCGTCCGGGCGCGATGGCTTCCGAATGCGTCGCGCTTCAGCGTCGCGAAGATGTCCTCGAGCGAGCGCTGGCCGATCTTGCGGATACCGCGCGGCGTGAGCTCGTAGCGCTCGCCGTCCTTCCGGATGAGGCCCGCGTCCTCGAGGAGCTCGGTCATCTTCCGTAGCTGGTCCAGCGATTGCCTGGCGCCTGGGCCGGCGAGGCGCTCCACCTCGTCCGCGTCCAGCGACTCGAGATCCTCCGCGGCGCGCGCCGACCGAACGGTGTCCTCCATATCCGAGAGCTGATTCATCTGATCCATGAGGCCGAGCGCCTCCGCGAGCGTCATCGGCTCATCGCCGGACATCGCGTGGTCGTAGCCGTCCATGGGCATGAGCTCCGAGAGGGTCTCGGCCAGGTCGTTCATCGCCGATTGCAGGCCTGGGTCGTTGAACGCGGCGCCGAGCATGCCTTCGAGCTGATCGCGCATCTCCGGCGACATGCTCTGCCAGAGCGAGCGCATGGCGGCCATTCCCTGCGCGAGCTGGCGCAGGAGGTCGTCCCAGTCCTTCGCCCCGCCCGCGAGCTCCGGGTACTGCCGCTGGAACGCCTCGAAGTCCGGCTCGCCGCCCTCCATGCGTTCCTTCAGCGCGCGATTGAGGTCGCGGATCATCTGCCGCGTGCGTTCGAGCTGCTCGGGCGTGAGGTTGCGCAGCGAATCGCGCATGTTCTTGAAGTACGACCCGAGCACCTGCTCCTGGAGCTCCTTGAGCAGCTCCTGGTACTTCTCCGCGGCCTTCGGCTCGACGAACTCGTAGTCCTTCAGGGCGCGCACCGCGCGGCCGAAATCATCCGGGAGGGCGTCGAGCTGGGCGAGGCGATCCTGCGCGATCTTCTGCATTCCCTGGCGCAGCTGCTCGTTCGGCGCTTCGGCGTTGCGGCGCCGCTCGAGGCCGTCGCGCTCCAGGCGCTTCACCTCCTCGAGCTTTTCTTTGAGCTCGTCGAACACTTTGGACAGATCGTGCCGTTCGGCGCGCTTCTGCTTCGCCGAGCGCAGCCGCTCGAGGAGATCCTTCATGCCCTCCATGCGGCCGGGCATACCCCAGCGTGAGAGACGAGCGAGCGCATCTTCGAGATCGCCGCCAGCTAGGAGCTCGTCGGACATCGCGCCGAGCAGCTCGTCCGCCTCGAGCGCGTCGAGACGCTGGGTGCCATCCCACCGCGAGTACTTGATCTCGCGACCGAAGTCGTCGAGCCGTGGAAGCTCGCTCATGCGCTCGCCGTCCGCACGTTGTGAAGCGGCGTTCGCGGTTGCGGGAGCGCGCGCGAGTGGCGCGGCGCTCCCTCGACGAGCGTCTGCGCCCAGCGCGCCCGATCAGGACGCGTGCGGTGATGTGCGGGCGCGCGTAGCCAGCAGCGAGGAGAGGGAGCGACGCGGCGTGCGCGCGCGCTGGCAGACGCGGTGGACGTGTTCACGCGCGGAAGGTCGAGCGCGTGTCGCCGCGCTCCTTGTTCAACTTGCGATTCAAGTGCAGCCCTTCGAGCACGAACTCGACCGCAGCCGCCACGGCGGCCGGGTTGCCCGAGGCTCCGAGCTTGGCGACGGCGCCCTTCATTCCTGGGATCTGGAGCGCCTGCTTGACGTATTCGCCGCTCGCCTGGGTCGACGAGACGTGCATCGTCGCCCCGCGACCGAAGGCCGCGAGAAGCGAATCGAACTCCGCGAGC
The DNA here is from genome assembly GCA_030774095.1 of Chloroflexota bacterium. GTDB lineage: Bacteria > Chloroflexota > Limnocylindria > P2-11E > P2-11E > CF-39. The sequence goes on along the minus strand of JALYLT010000001.1, from coordinate 33,078 downwards.
GAGAACGTGCGATTGAAGACGTTCAGCACGGAACGCTGGACGAGGCGCTCGATGACGCGCTCCTCGGAGACGTCGCCGACGGACTCGAGCTCGATCTTGCCGGCCGTCGACGCTACGACGGCGGGCAGATCGCTGATGCGCGGGACGACCGTGGTCTCGCCGGTCCGTAGCGAGCGCTTCAGCGCGCTCGAGACGAGGTTCTCGTAGTTGGACACGGTCACGCGCACCGACACGCCGGAGCGCTGCGAGATCTCGGGAGAGCGCCGAGCGAGCTGCGAGAGCTCCGCGAGCACCTCCTTCATGTAGCCGGGCACGATCGTCGTGATGCCCTCGTCGACGAACGTGTTGCGCTCCTGCTCCATGATCCCGACCTCGATCGCGAGATCCTTCGGATAGTGCGTGCGGATCTGCGAGCCGAAGCGGTCCTTGAGCGGCGTGATGATGCGACCGCGGTTCGTGTAGTCCTCGGGGTTGGCCGACGCGACGACGAAAAGGTCGAGCGGCAGCCGGACCTTGTAGCCGCGGATCTGCACGTCGCGCTCCTCCATCACGTTGAGGAGCCCCACCTGTACGCGCTCGGCGAGGTCGGGTAGCTCGTTGAGCGCGAAGATGCCGCGGTGCGTGCGCGGGACGAGCCCGTAGTGGATCGTGAGCTCGTCGGAGAGATAGCGCCCTTCGGCGACCTTGATCGGATCGACCTCGCCGATGAGGTCGGCGATCGAGATGTCCGGCGTCGCGAGCTTCTCGCTATAACGCTGGTCCCGCAAAAGCCAGACGAGCTCGACCGAGTCGCCGTCGTTCGCGACGCGGTACTTGCACGCGGCGCAGATCGGCTTGAACGGATCGTCGTTGATCTCACAGCCCGCGATGGCCGGCGCGACCGCATCGAGGAGCTCCACGAGCTGGCGTGCGATGCGTGTCTTCGCCTGCCCGCGCTCGCCGAGAAAGATGATGTCCTGCCCGGAGAGGATCGCGTTCTCGATCTGCGGGATCACCGTCGTGTCGTAGCCGACGATGCCCTGGAACAGCTGGCGCTTCTCCGCGAGCGCGGTGATGAGGTTCGAGCGGAGCTCCTCCTTCACCGTTCGGCTCTGATAGCCGGTCTCTCGCAGGGCGCCGATGGTCTTTGGTCGGTCTGTCATTCGACGGGATCTCCTCTTAAGTCATTCGGGACCGGCTCGCCGCGATAGGACGCGAGCGCCGCGCGGACCTCGGGAATGGCGCGGCAGCCGCGCCCGAGGAGATCGGTCAAGTGCTCAGAACGCCGCGCGATCTCCTCCGCGAGAGCCTCGCGGTCGGCGCTCTGTCGGAGCGAATGGATCAGGTCGAGCTCGGCGGACTCGTCGTGCTGGTGCGTGTCCTCGCGCTCGTCGTGCTCGACGAGCGGCAGGGCCGCGACCGTGCCGCCTCGGGGCACGAGCCGGTGCAGGGAGATCACGCGACGCGCGTAGCCGCCGCCGGTCGTCGCGTAGATCCGCATGACCATGAGCAGATCCACGCGCGCGACGTCGTTCCGGTCGACGCCAAGCTCGCCGACGAGCTGGGCGAGCGCCTCGTCGCAGGAATCGGCGTGCAGCGTGGATCCGAGCGCGTAGCCACGTCGCAGCGCCTGGAAGACCCGCACCGCCTTCGGTCCCCACAGATAGACCGGGAGGTGCGACGAAAGCTCGTTCGCCAGAAGCAACGTTGCGTCCGGTCGCGTCTGACCCAGGAAGTCGAAGGTCTCGGCCCAGCCGCGGATGAAGACGCGACGCGTCGCGTTCGGAAGGAAATCGAGCAGGGCCGTGAGCGTCGTGGTCTTGCCGGAATGCGGTTGCTCCGCCGCGATGAGCATCGACCCGTGCGACTCGATGGTCATCCCGCACAGTGCCGCGGTCCGCGCGTCCATGTTGCCCGCCTCGAGCAGCTGCGTGATCGACATCGGCACCGGTGGCTCCCAGTTCCAGCCCCACCAACCGACCGGCATGTCGTAATCGCGCGGCGAAAGCGGACGCTCGACGATGGGATACCGACGCTGCATCGGCGGCGACTCCATTGACCGAGGGTATCACGCTATCCTGCGGACTCCGTGAAGGAAAAGGCGCGAAAGACCGAGAGCGCGCCGACCGCGCAGCAGGAAGACACGCGACCCATCGACGATCCGGCTCGACTCGCGGACGAGGCGCGCACAACGGTCGAAAAGAACGCGACCGAGATCCGCAAGCAGCGCATTCCCATCGCGTCAGAGCCACCCACGGTCTACCGCCCCTGAGCGATCACCGCTTTGCGACCATCGCCGACTTGCAAACGGCGCTGCGCAAACGCGCGGTCTCCGCCGTCGAGCTCGCGGAGGAGACGTGTGACCGCCTCGCTCGCGTCGGTCCTCGCTACAACGCGGTCGCGACGGTCATGCGCGAACGCGCGCTCGCGGAAGCCAAGCGCGCGGACGCGGCGCTGAAGCGTCGCGAGCGACGACCGCTTCTCGGCATCCCGTACGGCGCGAAGGATCTGCTCGCGGCGAAGGGCGCGCCGACGACCTGGGGCGCTCCTCCATACCGCGATCAGATGATCGATCTGGATGCGACGGCGGTCGCAAAGCTCAAACGCGCTGGCGCGGTGCTCGCGGCGAAGCTCGCGATGGTCGAGCTCGCGGGCGGCGGCGGTTATCGTTATCCGAGCGCATCGCTACAGGGTCCGGGTCGGAATCCGTGGAATATCGAACGCTGGTCCGGCGGTTCTTCGAGCGGATCCGGCGCTGCGGTCGCAGGTGGTCTCGTGCCGTACGCACTCGGGTCGGAGACGTCGGGTTCGATCGGGACCCCATCGGCGTACTGCGGCGTCACCGGTCTGCGCCCGACGTACGGACTGGTGAGCCGGCACGGCGCGATGGCGCTTTCGTGGACCCTCGACAAGATCGGGCCGATGGCGCGCAGCGCCGACGACTGCGGCGTCGTGCTGGAAGCCATCGCCGGCCCCGATCCTGCCGACGCGACGTCGTCCGGCCGTCGTTTCAAGAGCCTCGACGCACGCACCGCGAGCCGAGCGGTGAAACGCGCGCGCGTGGCGTTCGCCGAGGAGGACATCGAGGATCACGCGTCGCCGGAAGCGAAGCGCGCGCTCGAGCGCGGCATCGAGGAGTTCCGGAAGATCGTGCCGAGGCTCGCGCGCGCGGCGCTGCCCACGCTGCCGTTCGGCCCGCTCGTGTCGACCGTCTACGCGGCCGAGGGTTCGACGATCTTCGCCGAGCTCATCGAGGGCGGGCGGTTCGAGGAGCTCGTCGACACGCGCCAGAAGGCTGGCCTTCGCGCGTCCCTCGACATCCGCGCGCGCGACTACCTCCAGGCGATGCGTCTCCGTGTCTCGGTCTCCGCAGGCTTCAGCGAGATCTTCAAGGATGCGGACGTGATCCTGTCGGTCGGCCGCACCATCACGGCGACGCCCATCACGCAGCCGCTGGACATCCCCGGTATGACCGCGAGTAATCCACAGCAGTCGAAGCGTCCTGGGAACACCGGACTCATCGCCGCGGGGAATCTCGCCGGACTTCCGGCGATCTTCTTTCCGTGTGGGCTCGGGACCGACGGCCTGCCCGTGGGCCTGCAGCTGGTCGGCCCGCAATTCTCGGAACCGCTCCTCGTCGCGCTCGCGTCCGCGTACCAGCGCGCGACGGACCACCACACCAAGCGGCCGCGCGACTAGCCTTGGGCCGGCCCTTCGCGCGTCCGGTGGCCTTAGCGCTTATCCGACGCCGTGACGAGATCCTGGTAGGTCCCGTCACCGAGTTGGACGGGACCGTGATCGGTCGCCGGCCTCCGGGCGGAACGATCGAGTTCGGAGAGTCGGGGAGCGTGGCCGTGATCCGCGAGATGCGCGAGGAGCTCGGTGCCGAAATCACTGACGTCCGATACGTCGGCACCATCGAGAACATCTACAGGTTCCGCGGGAAGCCGGAGCACGAGCTCGTTCGCGTATACGAGGCCCGCTTCTCCGACCCATCTTTCTATGCGCGTGACGTGATCGAGTGCGTCGAAGCAGACGGTCAGCACTTCACGTGCATCTGGCGTCGGGCGTCCGACCTCAGCGAGCCACTGTTTCCCGAGGGACTGCTCGAGCTGATTCACACGTGAGCGCAGCCGCTGCCGACTTCGCGCTGAAGGAGAAACTGCTCGATCCGGGCAGCGTGGTGCTCCTCTATGGCACCACACCGCCACGCTCGGGCACGGCCGACGATGCCGTGCAGTCCGTCGCGGAGAAGCTCGCGGGTCGGCTGCGCGACCTCGCCCTCGACGGGTTGGTCGTCTACGACATCCAGGACGAGTCCGGGCGCACCAAGCTGGCCCGTCCGTTCGCGTTCACCGGGACGGTCGACCCGCGCGGTTACTCGCGCCTCCTCACAGCGCACAGCGGACATCCAACGATCACGTACAAGGCCGTGGGCGACTTAGACGAGACCAGGTGGTTGACGTGGCTCACCGAGACAGCAGATGAGTACGGCGCCGGGTGCCTGTCGATCGTCGGCCGGCCGACGTCCGGTGTGCGCTACCCGCTTGCGCTGTCCACCGCGATCCACCTCGCTGCAGGGCACCCAGCGGGATTCACGGTCGGCGGCGTCGTGATCGCGGAGCGCCACACAGAACAGCGAAGCGAATCAGCCCGTTTGCTCGCCAAGGGCGTCGAAGGCTGCAGGTACTTCATTTCACAGACCGTGTATCAGCCAGACGCGACTGAACGGCTGCTTACGGACTATGTGCGGGATTGCCGCAGCGCCGGTGTCAAGCCTCGACGCATCGTGTTGACGTTCGCTCCGGCGGGGCGCCAGAAAACGATCACCTTTCTGAAGTGGCTTGGCGTTCGCATACCAGTCGAGACCGAGAACGCGATCCTGACCGCCGCTGACCCGATCAGGAGATCTATCGAGATCTGCCGCGACAACCTGCGGCGGATCCTCGACCATGAGTACGTCCGTGAGATCCCACTCGGCATCAATGTCGAGAGTGTCTCGATCAACCGCGATGAGATCGACGCGAGCGTAGACCTGTTCCGCGTCTTGGAGGGCGTTGTGCGCGAGAGCCTGCGACAGCGTGACCGAGCCTAGAGCGCGCGCCCTCGCGTAGCGCGGATTCGGGACCGATGGACTGCCTGTTGGCCTGCAGCTCGTCGGCCCACCCTTCTCGGAGCCGCTTCTTGTCGCGCTCGCGTCCGCATACCAGAGTCCGACGGACCACACGAAGGGACCGAGGGACTACCGAAATCAGTCCCACATCGTCGGGCGGTGTATCGACGCGAACGATTCCTCCACCACGAGGGTGTCGACATCCGCGAAGCACGTATCCCGGAAGCAAACCCCTGTGAGGTAGGTCCGAGCGTCCGAACTCAACTGATTTGCCGTGACCGGATCAATTGGCGATGCGATACGTCGATAGGCCTGACCTGGTGAGTACGAGCCGTAGCCGCGGTCGGATCCTGAATAATCGAACGCGAAGGCCCCGGCCTTCGGCGCGACCGCGAGGTCGTAGAAGTCCAGCTCGCCCAGACCCATCGGGATTCCACGGATCTCCAGAGCTTCCCACACGGCTGCGTGGCCGGCGGGATCGGTGGTCGCTCTCGCCGGTATCGGGCCCAAACCGGCCGTGCTCAGCACCGCGACATGGCCGTCTCGGTCCGACGCGAACCATTCCGTATCGGGTCCCCAGCCCTCAGAAGCGGCGGCTTGTGTAAGAGCACTTCTTGCCCGGCGAAGCATTTCGGATCGACGTTCCTCGGACGTCACGTTCGTTGGCGGTCCGCTACAGCGAGCGTGCCACGTCGCGGAGAGCGCGAACGCCAGCAGTCTCGAACTTGTACGGGAACATCACATTCGCGTGATCGATCCCGCCTGCGGCGATCGCGCGCAGCTGTGTGCCAGCCTCGTCGGGCGTTCCAACGATCAGCGCGGGTCGCGCCTTCAGCCACTCGGCCCCCGATGTCTTGGTGCGCGCACCCAGCTCACCTGCGATCTCATCGATCTCGCGTCGCGTCGGCGCCACGAGTACCTGGATGAACAGGCTCCGCTTGAGCGTGGCCGGATCGCGGCCGACCGCCTTGCACGCCTCCGGAAGCTCTTTGTTCAGCTCCGCGACGCGCGGCCCTGCGGGCTGCCCCGGATTGGACATGTTGAACCACTGCGCGTACTTCGCCGCGATACGCATGACGCGCGGTTTGGTGCCACCGATCCAGATCGGGAGCGGCTGCTGCAGCGGCTTAGGAGACGACACCGCGTCCTCGATGCGGTAGTGCTTGCCTCGGTAGGTCGCCTTCGGCTCCTTCCACAGTCGCGTGCAGATCTCGAGCGTCTCGACGAGCTGCGTCACGCGCGTCGGCGCGTCCGGGAATTCGTAGCCGTAGGCCTTGTACTCGACTTCCTTCCAGCCAGCGCCGACTCCGAACTCAAGGCGTCCGCCGGACATCTGATCGACGCCGGCCGCGATCTTCGCGAGAAGGGCCGGGTTCCGGTACGACTGAGAGGTGACCATCGGACCGATGCGGATCTTCTTTGTGTCCACCGCGAGCGCGGCGAGCAGCGTCCAGGCCTCGAGGCAATCGGTCGCGATCGCGTCGGCGCCGAGGAACAAATGGTCGGACACCCAGAGCGCGCGAAAGCCGGCACTCTCCGCCTCGCGCGCTATGCCAACGACGTCCGCGTAGCTGTAGCCGAATTGTGGCTCGATCTGAACGCCCAGATCCACTAGTCGTCCTCCTCCGCCGTGAGCCGGAACATCATGTGCCTTCCGGTGACCGTGAGCGTCGCGAGCATGAAGCCGGCGAAGGCCGAAACGCCCGCGTTGACATACGGGTCCATGCCGAGCGCGATCGCGTCGAATGCGAAGATCAGCGCCGCCCAGATCGCGAACGTCACGAGCGTCTCGCGGAGCTGGAAGGTGATCGGCCGACGCGGCTCTGGCCGGGCCGGTCGACGCTCGGGTGGGAGCGCCGCCTCAGAGGCGAGCCGTCGACGACGATCGGCGCGCATGACCCGAGCGACCCACCACACGCACAGGACCAGGACGACGGCCTCGACGATCGCGTTCTGCGGCTTGCCGACCGCGATCGACAATGGGATGAAGAGCAGCGCGCCGACCGCAACGATCGTCGCGAGCGTCGCGCTCCCGATCACCAGAAGGCGGCGCGCGCTCACGAGTGATGCCGGCATGCGCGAAGCACCTAAGACATCGCGCGGTCGAGCACCTCGACCACGTGAAGGACCGGCAGCTGGGATCCGCGCGCTCGGAGTCCGGACTCGATCTGCAGCATGCAACCCGGGTTCGCGCTGATGACGGCGGCCGCGCCCGTCGCGAGGATCGCGTCAACTTTCCGGGCCAGCAGCCGGTCCGAATACTCCGGCTGGGTCAGGTTGTACGAACCGGCGCTGCCGCAGCACACGTCCGCGTCGGCCATCTCGAGCAGCTCGAGGCCGTGTACGCGAGACAGGACGTCGCGGGGCTGTCTCCGGATGCCCTGCGCGTGCGCGAGGTGGCAAGCGTCCTGGTACGTCGCGCGAAGGTCGAGTCGTCCGAGCCGCTCGCCGGCCACCTCCGCGAGGTACTCGTTCACGTCGCGCACCTTCGCAGCGAACGCGATAGCGCGGGGGGCCCACGCGGCGTCGCTCGCGAGCAAGGCACCGTAGCCCTTGAGCTGCGCCCCGCAGCCCGCCGCGTCGACGACGATCGCATCGACGTCAGCGTCCTCGAACGCGGCGATGTTGCGGCGCGCAAGCGCGCGTGCGTCCTCACGCTCGCCGGCGTGCGCGTGAAGCGCACCGCAGCAGGTCTGCGCGGCTGCGTCGATGACGGCGATGCCCTGTCGCGTGAGGATGCGAGCGGCTGCGGTGTGCACGTCCCCGTACGCGACACGCATCACGCACCCGAGCAGCAGCGCGATGCGCGCGCGCGGTGCGGGTGGAGGCGCCGGCGCGCGGTAACGCGGGCGACCGAACGGCGGGTAGAGGGCCTCAAGGCGACGTAGCCCGCGCGGCAGCACGCGTGTGAGACCGATGGCGTGTGTCAGCGCGCGCAGGCCCAGCCGTTCGTACAGACCGAGCACGGCCGCCGCGCGTGCGAGAGAGGGCGGATCGGCGAGCACGTCGAGCGCGAGACGGCGGAGCCGACCGGCAAGGCGACCGCGGCGCGGGGCCGCGTCTTCGGCGATGACCGTGCGCGCAGCCTCGATGAGATGGCCGTATGGGACGCCGGAGGGGCAGACGACCTCGCAGGCGCGACAGGCGAGGCAGCGGTCGAGGTGCAGCCGCGTCGTGTCGCTGATCGGTCCGCCCTCGAGCATGTTGATCATGAGATGGATCCGGCCGCGTGGCGACTCCGTCTCGAGTCGAGTGATCTGATAGGTCGGGCAGGCCTCGAGGCACATTCCGCAGTGGATGCACTGGCGCAGGCCGGGCTCGACCTCGCGCAGCGGGGCGACGGTCATGTGTTCGAGGCTAGCGGTATGCGGCCGGGCGCGAGGACGCCGTGTGGATCGAACCTGTGCTTCAACGCGCGCGCGATCGCGAGCGGCACACGCGGGCGGCCCCACGAGCCGCCTACCGCGCGTCTCCACGCCGCGTCCGCGCGCTCGACGACGAGGGCGCCGTCCGCGGCTTCGACGCTCGCCCGCATCGCAATGAATGCTTCTGGCTCGGTCGCGCCGAGCAGGAACGCGATGCCACTCCCGGGGTAGACCACGGCGTCGGAAAGATCGAGGCCATCCGGGGGCGCGTGACCACCGGGCCAGCCCGCACGAGCCACGCGGTCCATCTCCGCAGGGAGCGACGCGATGCTGTCCCAGATCGCCGGGTCCGCGTCGCTCGCGCCCGTCAGCCCGCGCACGTCCCGTGCGACACGTTCGACCGCGGCGCTGGGTCCGCTGATGCGAATGAACACGCTTACGCGTGGTGCGCCGCACCGCTCCGCCGCGGTGCCCGAGACGATCGCGAGCGCGTCGAGCGGGAGGTGCCTCGCGTGCAGGTCGGCCGCGACGCGGAGCGCCACGGTCACGTCGTTCATGGTCGCGCTTAGCGTCGCCGAACGTTCGGGCCGCGCCATCAGCTTCAGAGTGACCTCTGCCAGCGCGACGAGCGTCCCATAGCTGCCGCTGTAAAGGCGCGTGAGGTCGTACCCGGTGGCGTTCTTCACGACACGCCCGCCGGCGCGGGTGACCGTGCCGTCGCCGAGCACGGCCGTGCAGCCGATGATCCAGTCGCGCGGATGCTGATAGCGCAAACGCGACGGGCCAGCGGCGGCGCTCGCGATCGTGCCGCCCACGGTCGCGCGCTCGGGGCACGGGACCTCGACCGGCCAACGCTGGCCGCTCGCGCTCAAGACGCTCGCGAGCTCGGCGAGCGTCGTGCCTGCGCGAACGCTGCACACCAGATCCGCCGGCGAGTGCTCGACCATGCCCGCGAGGCCGGTAAGGTCGACCGCGATGTCGTAGCGGTCCGGCGGATCGCCGACGCCGATACGTGTCCCGCCGCCCCAGAGGACGATGGCCTCGCCCGCACGGCCAGCCCCCGCGACGACGGCAGCCAGCTCCTCGGTGGTATCGGGCCGCAGCGTGCGTGACGGCACCATCCCGACCACCGCGCGCTCGCCGACCGCGACCTGCGTGGCTACACCCACATGCCCTCCGCGAGCCCGCGTTTGATGCGCTCGGTCGGGATGTCGGCGCACGTCGAGCCGCCGGGAAAGATCTTTCCGGGATTCATCGTGCCGTGCGGGTCGAACGCGCTCCGCGCGCGCTGCATCGCGTCGAGGTCCTCGGGTCCGAACACCCAGAACATGAAGTGGTTCTTCTCGAGCCCGATCCCGTGCTCGCCGGAGAGCGTCCCGCCGGCGTCGATGGCGACCTTGAGGATCTCCGCACTTGCCTCCATGACGCGCTCGATCGGCTCGACCGCGCCGTCGAACAGGAGCACCGGGTGGAGGTTGCCGTCGCCGATGTGGAACATGTTCGCGATGACGTAGCCGTAGCGATCCGCGATCGCGTTCACCTTCGCGAGCACCTCGGGGAGCTTCGAACGCGGCACGACCGCGTCGTGGAGATAGTTGTTCGGACGGATGCGCGCGAGCGCGGGATAGCCAAGCTTGCGCGCCTTCCACAGCAGCTCGCGCTCGGCCGGCGTCGCCGCCGTGCGCACGCCGAAAGCGCCGCGCGTCTCGCACACCGTGACGATGGCCGACGCTGCCGCCGCGGTCTCTTCGCGGAGGCCCTCGACCTCGACGAGCAGCAGCGATCCCGCCTCCTCCGGCAGATGCGCGTCGAACGCGGCGTTCACGGCGCGGATCGTCGTTTGGTCGAGCATCTCCATCGCCGCCGGAACGATGCCGCGGGCGATGATCTCGCTCGCGGCCCGGGCGCCCGACTCGACATCGCGGAACAGCGCGACGAATGTGCGCGTGTCCTCGGGGAGGGGGAGCAGCCGCACCCATGCCTTCGTCACGATGCCGATCGTCCCCTCGCTGCCGACGATGAACGGGACGCAGTCGTATCCCGGAAGGTCCGCCGTGCGTCCTCCGAAGACGGCGATCTCACCATCGGCGAGGACCATCTCGACGCCGAGGACGTGATTGACGATCGACCCGTAGCGCAGGGCGTGCGGGCCGCCCGCGTTCGTGCCGATGTTCCCGCCGATCGTCGACACACGCTGGCTTGCGGGGTCTGGCGCGAAGAACAGACCGGCCTCGCGCGCCGCCGTCGTGATCTGGAGGTTCGGCACGCCCGGTTCCACCAGAGCGGTCTGGCCGACGGCGTCGATCGCGAGCACGCGTCGGAGCCGCGACGTTGCGACGACCAGCGCGCCGCCGCAGGCGATCGTGCCGCCGGAGAGTCCCGTGCCCGCGCCGCGCGGCACCACGGCGACGCCGGCGCGTGCAGCGGCCTTCACGCACGCCGCGATCTCCTCCGCGGTGCCCGGGACGACGACCGCGACCGGCGGATGGCGATCGAAGCCCGCGTCGTACTCGAACACCCGCAGGTCGTCGGGCTGCCAGAAGACATGCTCCGCTCCGCAGATCGCGACGAGCTCCTGGAGGAGACCGCGCGACGCGGTCAGGCGGCGCTCCGCCGGGTCTCTGCCGCGGTGATCGCCGCCTCGATGACGTCGAAGTCCTTCGCGGGGAGCTCGTGGACGTTCCCCTGGAACGCGAGGCGCCAGTGCTGCTTGGGCCAGCGCTTCACGAACGTGAGCTTCGCGAGCAGTGACTCGGCCGGGACCGCGCGATCGGGATCGACCGCGTGATCCTTCTTGATCTTGAAGCGCCACGGATACGTGTCGCCGGTCTTCTCGCTCATCCAGATCGGCTCACTTGCCTCGAAGTATGGCGACGTGATCGTGGCGGTCGCGGCGAACGACTGGATGCCGGTGAGGTACCAGCAGACGCGGTCGCCCGGTGCCATGCGCTCGGCCTTGCGCCGGTGGCGGCTCTTCACACCTTGTTGCGTGAAACGCAGCTTGCGCGTCTTCTCGTAGTTGTCGGGGCTCGTCACGATCATCCAGTGATTTGGCTCAGGCATGATCCTCGATCCAGACCGCTCCATCGTCGGAGTGCTCCTTCTTCCAGATCGGCACGACCGTCTTCAGCTCGTCGATCGCAGCGCGCGCGGCGGTGAACGCGGCGTCTCGATGCGGCGCGCCCGCGGCGACGATGACCGCAACGTCGCCGATGGCGAGGTCGCCGACCCGGTGATGCATCACCAGACGCAGCGGAGCGTGCTTCTTCTCGAGGCGCTCGGCGATCTCGCGCATCTTCGACTCCGCCATCTCCACGTACGCCTCGTACTCCAGATGCGTCACGCCTTTGCCGCGGCTCCGGTCGCGCACCGTGCCGAGGAATACGACGATGCCACCGAAGCCGGAGTCGCGCACCGCGGCGAGCGCGTCGTCGACCGATAGCGGCGACGCGCTGACGGCGATCGGCTGCGTCGACAGAGCGCCGCCGGAGACGGGCGGGATCAACGCGACCTCGTCGCCGTCGGCGAGCGGCTCGTCCGGTGTGACGTATTCGTGGTTGCGCGCGATCACGACCTGCCGCCCCTCGGCGATGAGCGGGTGATCCTTTACGACCTTGAAGATTGCGTCCTTCACCTTTGCTCCCGGCGGCAGTTCGAGCTCGATCTGACCCACGCCGGCGGCCTCGCGGTACGACGCGAATAGGCGCACCAGCACGCGCATTCTGTTGAGTTTAGGCGCGAACGCCCTAGGTTCATTCAGTGCGAGAATTGGCCGGGCATGGACGCGGCCGAGGCACTTCGTGGCGCCGTCATCGCGTTCGTTCTGGTCATCGCCAACGGGTTCTTCGTGGCGTCCGAGTACTCGTTCGTGCGAGTCAGAGCCACCCAGCTGGACGAGCTCGCGCGGGCGGGAAGCGTGCGCGCGAAGCTCGCGGCCCGGATCGCCGATCGCCTCGATAGCTACATCTCGGCGGCCCAGCTCGGCATCACCCTTGCTTCGCTGGCCATCGGCTGGATCGGCGAGCCGGCGATCGCCGCACTCGTCGCACCGCTCCTCGGCTGGCTCCCAGAGCCCCTCTTCCACCTCATCGCCTTCACGCTGGCGTTCGGCGCGATCACCTACGTGCACATCGTCATCGGCGAGCTCGCCCCGAAGTACCTCGCGATCCAGCGCTCCGTCCAGCTTGCGCTCCTCTGCGCGTATCCATTCGATCTCTTCTACCGCCTCGTGTACCCGTTCAACTGGTTCGTCAACAACAGCGCCAACTCGCTGCTGCGCTGGATCGGCATCAAGCCGCGCGCGGATCTGAACGTCCACAGCGATGAAGAGCTCAAGATGCTCATCGCCGCATCGGCGCGTCAGGGCGTGCTTCAGGAGAGCGAGCGCGTCATCGTCGGGAACGCGCTCGACTTCGCGGACACGCTCGTGCGCCAGGTCATGGTCCCGCGCACCGAGATCGTCGCCGTGCCTGAGGAGCTCGATCTCGTAGGGCTCATCGCGGTGGCGCGGCAGCACCGCCTCTCCCGCTTTCCCGTCTATCGCGACGACCTCGACCACATCGTCGGAGTCGTGCACGTGAAGGATCTGGTCGGCGTCGACCGCAGCTCGAAGGCCAAGGCCCACGACATCATGCGGCGGGTGCCGGCGATCCCCGAGACCCTACGTCTGGACCAGGCCCTCGCGGAGTTCCGGCGACAGCACGCCCAGCTGGCGATCGTGATCGACGAGTACGGCGGAACCGCCGGTCTGGTGACGCTCGAGGATGTGCTCGAGGAGCTGGTCGGCGAGGTCGGCGACGAGTTCGAGAAGGATGCGGCGCCACCGATCCGCGAGGAGGCCCCCGGCATTTACCTCGTAGATGGCCTGGTCGCGCTGGCCGAGCTGCGCGAGCGCCTCCGGCTCGAGCTCGCTGACGAGCCGTACGACACGATCGGCGGCATGGTCTTCGGCCGGCTGGGCCGGCTTGCGCAGGTCGGTGACACCGTCGAGGTCGAGGGGTACCGCTTTCAGGTCACCGGCGTCGACGGGAGGCGCGTTTCGCAGGTCCGGGTACAGAAGTCGCGACCAGCGCGAAGGGTGCCATGACCAATTTTGGGCAAACCGTTACCAGTCCGTAACGAGCGGGCCGCCGCTTGACGGTTGGCACGTGCGTTGCTTGTAGATAGCACGTGCTTGAACTACTGACGAACGACAGCGTGATCTTCCTCTTCGGGGCGGTTGGCCTCGCGACGACGGCCGTCTCCATCTTGCGGGACGCCCGCAACCAGCGCCAGCGCGTGATCCCGCAGACCAACGTCCGCGCCGAGTCCTAACCGCCTCCGAACAGCGAGCGGACGAACCCGGCGAGCGCCTCCCAGCGCTGGACCCAGAACTGTTGCGCCCGGGGGTCCAGCAGGACGAAGAGGCCCGTGGCCGCCGCGGTGACCAGCCCCGTCATCAGGACGAAGGACATGGCGCTGCCCCGTCCCGACAGCCGCTGGTCGCTCACGCGCGGCCGCTCTTCAGTCGCGCCACCAGGTTGTCCAAGCGGGCTCGCGAGATCGTGAGGAACTTCGCCAGGTTCTGACGGTCGCTTTCCGGGATCGTCAGCTTGCCATCCTCCCCGACGGCTCGCGACAGCTCGCTGAGCGCCTCGTTCAGCTTCCGCGTCGCCGTGATGAGAGCGTCGTCGCGCAGGGCCGGGATCGCAGGCTCGGCTTTCGACCCCCGCTCCTGCGGGTTGAGGATGCGCTCGACTCGGTCGTGCAACCGGATGAGCGTCAGCTGCCCGGCGAGGATCTGCTTGGCAAGCGAGCGGCGACGGCGCTTGTCCTCGAGCTTCATCAGCTCGTAGGCCGCCGATAGCGTGTCGTATCGCTTGGCGACCATCTCGCGGACGTCGTCCGGCGCGCTCGCGAGGCGGAGCCGGTTCTCGACGTAGCCCTTGTCCTTGCCCAGCTTCCCGGCGAGCTGGCGGATCGAGTAGCCGAGCTCGTCGGTCATCTTCTTGTAGATCACGGCCTCGTCGAGCGGCGAGAGGTCCTCGCGCTGCAGGTTCTCGATGAGCGCGATCTCGAGCGCCGTCGCGTCGTCGAAGCGTTCGACGATGGCCGGGATCGTTTCCTTGCCTGCGATCTTCGACGATCGCCAGCGCCGCTCGCCGGCGATGATCTCGTACTGATCGCCTGAGGGCCGGACGAGGATCGGCTGCAGCACGCCGTGCTCTTTGATGGACGCGGCAAGCTCCTGCAGGGTTTCCTCGTGCCAGGTCATGCGGGGCTGCGAGGGGTTCGGAATGACCTTCTCGAGTGGCAGCTCGCGCACCGCAGTCGGTGTGCGCGCCGCCAGCAGGCTGATGATGCCGGGCTGCGCCTCGGTCTCCTGCTGAAAGATCCGATTACCCGCGTCGCGGAACGATTTCTTGTGAGAACTGTGAGACGGACTACTTGTGAGCACCGATCACCTCCCTCGCGAGGTCGACAAAGCTCTTTGCCGCGTCAGAGCGCGGCTCGTAGACAGTGATGGGAACGCCGGCCGTCGGCGCTTCGCCGATCTTCACCGATTGCCGGATCACGGTGTCGAACACCTGGTGATCACCGAGCTCGCGCAGCGAGTCGAGCATGTCGCGCCCGAGGATCGTGCGTGAGTCATAGAACGTTGGCAGGAGTCCGAGTACTTTCAGCTTTGGATTGAGGCGGGCTTGCACCGTTTTGATGATCTTCAGCAACGCGGCGACACCCTTGAGCGCGTAGTACTGCGTCTGCACGGGGATGATCACGCCATTCGCGGCGACGAGCGCGTTGAGGGTGAGCAGCCCGAGCGTTGGTGGGCAGTCGATGAGGATGTACGCGTACCGCTGCACGATCTCTTGACTCAGCTTGTCGCGCAACGCCATCTCACGACCGATCGCGTTGAAGAGCTCGACCTCCGCTGAGGAGAGCTCCAGTGTCGCGGGCGCAACGTCGAGGTTCTTCGTCTTCGTCGGCCGGATGATCGTGGTGAGCTTGAGGTCCGGGTCGATCAAGACGTTCGCGATGTTCTTGTCGACCGTGTTCAGGTCGATGCCCAGCCCGACGGTGAGATTCGCCTGTGGATCGAGATCGAGGCACAGAACGCGATGCCCGAGCGACGCTAGCGCGCCGCCTAAGTTGATCGTGCACGTCGTTTTACCGACGCCACCCTTTTGGTTCGCGACCGCGATGACCGTTCCCACGCGCTTCCTCCCGTCGTTTCCGTCCCCGGAACGACGCGCACGTGCGGAAGCGGTGCACGTGACTCCCCTCGCGGCGCCCGACCTAGCATAGCCCGACTTTTGCAAAGACAACGTACAGACAGCGGAGATCGGTTCGCAAAGGTGCCGTTCAGCCGGCCAGCAACGGGGCCCGTGCGCGTCGCGCCGTCGCCATACCATCGTCTCGGCGGACCCAGACGCGACGCGCACTGGCCCGTCGTCGGCCGCCTGTGCGAGCAAGCTCGCACGGCGGCACTCCTAGGGCCCGTAGCTCAGTGGTCTAGAGCGGCGGACTCATAATCTGCTGGTCCTTGGTTCGAATCCAAGCGGGCCCACCAGTGCCGGCAACGCGCCAATGCCTCGGGAGGGTGTCCTGACCGTCTCCATAGCGGACGTCGAGCGCGCCCGCGAGGTCGTTGCCGCCCACATCGCCAGGACACCCCTCCTCACGAGCCGCCAGCTCGGGGACAGGATCGGCGCGCGGGCCTTCCTCAAGGCCGAGAACCTCCAGCGCACTGGGTCGTTCAAGCCGCGGGGCGCGGTGAACGCGATCCTCGGCCTCACCGCCGCCCAACGCGCGAACGGGATCGTGACCATGAGCGCCGGTAATGCGGCGCAGGCCATCGCCTATGCGGGACGCGCGGTGGGGGCGAAGGTCACCGTGGCGATGCCGCAGTCCGCGCCGAAGACCAAGGTCGAGGCGACGCGAGGCTACGGTGCCGAGATCGTGTTCGCGCCGGACATGTTGGGCCTCCGTGCGCTCGTCAAGGAGATACAGGAGCGGCAGGGCTCCTACTTCCTTCACCCCTACGACGACGACGGGATGATCGCGGGCCATGGAACGTGCGCGCTCGAGGTGCTCGACGACCTCCCCGAGGCCGACCTGTTCGTGGTCGGCGTTGGTGGTGGCGGGCTCATCTCCGGCATTGCCGTCGCGGTCTCAGCGAAGCGACCGGGTGCTCGTGTGATCGGTGTGGAGCCGGAAGGCGCGAGCGCGGTGCGGCGCGCGCTCGATGCCGGCTCGCCGGTCCCGATGGAACGGATCCAGACCGTCGCCGATGGCCTCGCGGCGCCCATCGCCGGTGTCCGCAACCTCGAGATCATCCGTCGGAGCGTTGCGGACGTCGTCGTGGTGCCCGATGAGGTGATCCTCGAGGGCGTGCGCTTTCTCGCCTCGCGCGCGAGGCTCGTCGCGGAGCCCGCCGGCGGCGCGGCCGTCGGCGCGCTCCTGGCCGGGCGCGTCGTGCCAAGACCGGGCGAGAACGTCGTCGCGATCGTGTCCGGTGGCAACGTCGATCTGTCCCGCCTGGCCGAGTTCTTTCAGGCGTGAAGCGGGCGGTGCTGTACGCGGACGGCGCCTGCCGCGGCAACCCCGGGCCTGCGGGCTCCGGCGCGGCGCTCGTGGACGACGACGGGCACGTCGTCGCCGAAGCCATGCGCTTTCTCGGCCACGGCACGAATAACGTGGCCGAGTACACAGCGCTGATCATCGGCCTCGAGGAGGCGCGGCGGCACGACGTCGAGGACCTCGAGGTCCGGATGGACTCGAAGCTCGTGGTCGAGCAGATGAACGGGAAGTGGCGCGTGCGCGACGCGAAGCTGATCCCACTCGCGATCCGCGCGCGCGAGCTGTTCGCGCAGTTCCCAAAGAAGCGCATCCGGCATATCCCACGTGACGAGAACGCGATCGCGGACCTCCTCGCGAACCGCGCTATCGACGACGCCGCTTGACCGACAGCGACGATCCACTCGGCTCTCTCGTCGCGCGCAGCGTCGGCGGCGATGTCCGTGATGTGCGTGCTGAAGAGCTTGGTGTGGAGGAAGGGGTCGAGCGCAAACGGCTGCACTTCACGCGCGACGGTCAGGAGACGACCACGCTGTTCGAGCGCAGCCCCCGGGGCATCATCGTCGAGGCGCAGCTGCTGCCGTTCCTCGCTCGCAAGACGGATCACGTTCCGCGCGTGCACTCGCGCGGGATCCCGCCAGCCCACGCGTCGCTCGGCCCATGGCTCCTGCTGGAGGATCTGAGCGACGCGCCGCTCGCCTGCGACGGCGACGCGGCTGATGTGATCCGCGCGAAGATCGCGATCGAGCGCGCCGTCGCCGCCGACGGCCCGGCCCTGCGCGCCCTCCGTGTTCCGGTCCGCACGCCCTTGGACATCGTGCGACAAGAGGACGGGGACGCGAACGCCGAGGCAGCCGCGCGCGAGCTCTCCGCGTGGCCCGTCGCGCTGGTCCACGGCGACCTGGTCTGCGGTCGCGCACGACGAGCCGACCGCGGCGTGGTCCTTGTCCGTTGGGCCGCGGCGCACCTGGGCTGCGGGCTCCTGGATGCAGTTCGCCTCGCGGCCGATCTTCGCGGTCGTAGCCGGTCGCGCGATGCCGATGCGGTCATCGACCTGTACGTGTCCGAGGGCGGCGGGCCCAATGACGACGCGCTCGTGCGGGCCGCCAAGCGTCTGGACTCGCTTCTTCGCGACGCCCCGCGCCACTAGAATGGAGGTCCGAGCAGGCCAGACGGTCGCGGCGGCGAAAGCCGTCGAGGAAAGTCCGGACTCCACAGGGCAGGGAAGCGGGTAACACCCGTCCGCCGCGAGGCGAGGACCAGCGCCACAGTGACGATCCGCGCAAGCGGGTGAAACGAGGCAAGCTCTTCCCGGAGCAAGGCGATGTATGGGGGCGATGGCGTGGCCCGCGCCGTCCCCGGGTGCGCCGCTAGAGGCGGAGGGTGACCTCCGTCCCAGAGAGATGACCGTCCACGACGGGATCCGGCTTATATGGCCTGCTCGGGTCTCATCCAGAATCCTCCGGTAGCCGTACTACGGCCGTACACGAGGAGGTGTCTATGCGTCTTCTTGCCGGGCTCGCTGGCGGGGTGCTCGTTCTGAGCGCCTGCAGCCCTGCAGCCACCCTTCCCAGTCCGACCCCGACCATCGCGGCCACAGCGACCCCGACTCCGACCCCGGTGAACAAGTTCGTGTTCCTCGCGGATCTCAAGACCTCGAACGAGGTTCCTGCGATCACCAACGCCGAAGCGACCTGCTCCGGCAAGGGCACCTTCACGCTCAACACGACGAAGGACGCGAGCGGGACCATCACAGCGGCCACCGCGCTGTTCGAGACCGACGTCACGGGCTGTCCGGCTGGCACCGAGATCAACATCGGTCACATCCACAAGGAAGTCGCCGGGAAGAACGGCAGCGTCGTCATCAACTCAGGACTCGCAAAGGGCGAGCTCGTTCTCGCCGGCGGCGCGGGAAAGATCAACAAGACGCAGTCGACGGTCGAGGGGGCGCTCGCCGCCGACGTCATCGCCAACCCCGCGAACTACTACATGAACTGGCATTCAACGCTGAACGCTGGCGGTGTCATCCGAGGTCAGCTCACCAGGCAATAACTGCCTGTCCGTCCTCCGCTGGAACGCCCCTCGGCCCTCGGCCGAGGGGCGTTCGCGCATCAGGCGCGGCCGAAGAGCGCGCCGACGTTCACCTCGAGCCACGCGAACACGAGCGCGAAGCGCTCGCGTATCTGATACACGACGACGCGATAGCCCGTGAACTCCGGAGCGACGACGCCGTCCGCGTCGATGCCGATGCGGCGGCACGTGTACACGGCCCGTGCCACGTGCTCCTCCTGGCTCACGACGATCAGCCGATCCGCGGCGAACTCGTCGCGCGCCCGCAGGCAGCTTGCGAAGGTCCGTTCGCCACCCGCGTCGAGGAGGATGGCGTCCGCGGCGACGCCGTGCGCTATCGCGTACGCACGCATCGCACCGATCTCGAACGTCCCGTTGCCGCCGCTCATGAGCAGTGTTCGGACCCGCCCGAGACGCAGTAGCTCGATGCCGACGTCGAGACGATTCGCGAGCGCCGGACTCGGTCTCCCGTCCGCGTACACCTCGGCACCGAGGATCAACGCGACCGGCGTCGTCGGCGCGCTTGGCGCGTCGGGGAACAGATGCCCGAGCAGCTCGACACGAACCGAGATGTCGATCGCGAGCAACGCGACCAACCCCGCGGCGGCGAACACGCCGAGTACGCGAAGCGGTGAACGCAGGTCCTGCACCCGAAAGAGGGTACGGGCGCGGACGAGCGAGCGGCACATCGCTCATGGCACGGACCTTGCGAGCCAGTTGGGAGTAAAGAAGGAGGTACGGGCCATGTTGTGGACTATCGCTGTGGTCCTTCTCGTTCTCTGGCTGCTCGGCGTCGTCGCCCTGCCGGCGGTCGGTTCGCTCATCCACATACTGCTGGTGATCGCGCTCGTCGTGATCGTCCTGCAGCTGTTGAGCGGCCGGCGCGTAGCGCTTTAGCCATAGCGCCGCACTGAAACGGGCGAAGGGAGACCTTCGCCCGTTTCTCCTTGTCTCTTCGGTCTCTTCGCAAAACCCGTTGACGACGACCGCGCTCACTTGGTATCGTGCCCACTCGCACGCTCACGCGTGACTCGCTGAAAGGAAGTGGCGCAGTGCTCATCACCGCAAATGCGCGCTCTGGTGCCGTCGGGGCAATGCCTCGCCGGAGCCTGCCCACTCTCCGAATCGTCTAGGGACTCGACTCCCGCTTCGTGACCTTCGGACCGTGGGCAGGGACCCACGGTCTTTTGGTTTCTAAGAAACGACGGGAGAACGAAGTGGCCACCCTGACAGCGACTAGACCAGAAGTCATACGAACGCCCGGCCGCGACGCGCTCGTGGCCGAGGCGGTCACCAAAACATTCAAGTCCTCCCGCGAGGGAGTCCGTCGAGCTGTCGACAACGTGTCGCTGCGCGTCCTGCGCGGTGAGATCTACGGATTGCTCGGCGCCAACGGCTCCGGGAAGTCGACGCTCATCCGGATGTTCTCGACGCTTCTCACGCCGGACGCTGGCGGAGTGCGCGTGTTCGGTCTCGACATCAAAGAGGACGAGGACGCGGTGAAGCGGCTCATCAACCGCGTCTCCGTCGAGGCGTCGTTCTTCAAGAAGCTCTCGGCGATGGAGAACCTTGTGTACTCCGCGCGCCTCTACGGCGTCGGGCCGGACGAGTCGCGCGGCAAGGCCCTGGCGATCCTGCGGCGACTCGGTGTGGATATGAATCGGGTGGACGAGCCGCTCGAGCAGCTCTCGCGAGGCATGCAGCAGAAGGTCGCGATCGCGCGCGCGTTCCTGACCGCTCCGACCCTGCTGCTCCTCGACGAGCCAACGACGGGTCTCGACATCCGCAGCAAGCGGGAGGTGCAAACGTTCGTGCGTGACCTTCGCGACGAGCACGACGCCACCATCCTGCTGACGACGCACGACCTCGACGAGGCCGAACGTCTTTCCGATCGCATCGGGATCCTGCACGACGGACGTCTCGTGGCCGAAGGCACGGCTGACGAGCTCCGGGCGCGACATGGCGCCACAGCACTCGAGGACGTCTTCATGTCGGTCACCGGCCGGCGGCTGGACGAGGCCGATGCGGCGGCTGAAGAGAAGACGAAGTGATGACGGCGGTTGGCGGCCAGCTCGGACTCGCTTACGCATTCGTCGAGCGCGAGATCGCGCTCTCGAAGCGGTACTGGGCGTGGGAGCTGGTCTGGCTCGTCTACGGCATCGTGACGTCGCTTTCGGTCGCGTACATCGGCCTCGCCCTGCCGACCATCAGTGGCGGCGCGGTCGATCCGGCCGTCGTGTCGCGCACGGTCCTCTACCTGCTCGTCGGCACCATCGCCTGGCGGTTCCTCGGGATCATCTTCGAGAACATCGGCGAGGTCATCGCCTGGGAGCGCTGGGAAGGGACGATCGAGTACACGTTCATGTCGCCCGTTCCGCGCTTCACGCACCTGATCGGCATGTGCGGCACGACGCTCGTGCGCGCGACCGCGTTCAGCATCGCGATCCTCGGAGCGGTCACGCTCTTCGTGCCCGTCGACCTCTCGCACGCGAACGTGCTCTCAGCGGTCGTGCTCCTCGCCGTCGGCGCGCTGGCGTTCGTCGGCCTCGGGATCGCGTCGGCATCGTTCCCCTTGCTCTGGACCGAGAAGGGGCTGCAGATGGCGTACATCGTCCAGGCCGTCGTGCTCCTGGTCTCGGGCGTGTACTACCCCGTCGATGTTCTGCCTGTGTGGATGCAGGCACTATCGACGATCTCGCCGGCGACGTACGTCATCGAGGGCATGCGGATGGCGTTGCTCGACGGCGCCGACCTCACCACACTCTGGCCAAAGGTCTAGCCCGCGCTGGTGGTCGGCGTCCTGTCCGTGCCGCTGGGCCTGCGCCTCTTCGTGGAGGTCGAGCGTTACGCGAAGCGCACGGGCCGCCTGAAGCGGAGCGGTTGATGACCGACCTTCAGTTCCGCGACGCGGTGCTCGACGACGCGGAGTTCGCCGCCGACGTGTACTCAATGGTGCGCCCGGGTCGGCCGACCGATCCGGTCGTCGAGCGCTACTGGTGGGAGCAGCCCGACGACACGTACGTCGCGCGGCGCTGGATCATCCAGCGCGGCATCCGCGATATCGGAGTGGCGTACTTCGAGCATCCCGCCTGGGCGAAGCTATCGGTGCCGCACGGCGATATCAACGCCGAGCTCCTCCCGGACCAACGCGATGCCGACACGCTCGGCGTCGCGCTGGCGGAGATGGAGCGCCGGCTCCGCGCGGACGGTGCAAAGCGCGTCGCGGTCCGCGCCAACGAGGATGACGAGCTGCGCATCGCGACGATCTTGGGGCGCGGCTTCCGCGAGGATCGCCGTCACCGGCGGTGGCTTCTGGACCTACGCGAGAACCGACAGCGCATCGAGAGCATGAGCGAGGAGAGCCGCGCGCGCACGCGGTCAGAGGGTATCCGTGTGCTCACGCTCGATCGGTGTGCCGACCCCGAGAAGTACCTAAAGCTCTGGCGCATGAACGAAGAGGCGGTCCAGGACGTACCGACCACGCTGCCGAATGTCGAGGAATCGTTCGACGACGCCATGCGCTTTCTTCGCGCGCCGGACATGCACGAGGAGCGTCTATGGATCGCGTGCGAAGGCGACGATCTCGTTGGCTCTTCGGTGCTCGCGTATCCACCTGTTCGCGGTGTCGTCGGAACCGCGTGGACGGCGACCGCGCGGCGCGTGCGTGGCCGCGGGATCGCGCGCGCACTGAAATGCGAGACATTGATGCAGGCGATCGCGCTCGGCGCCGACCGCGTGCAGACGGGCAACGACGGCGCGAACGATCCCATCCTCCACATCAACGCGTCGATGGGATACCGACCGTGGGTCAGCGCCATCAATTTCCTGAAGGACGTACCGGCTGCCGATTAGCGCTGCGGCTTGGTGGGCTCCGTCGTTCGCGGTGGATATGGGATGGGAATGAACTCCACGCCCGGGCGCCGCTGGCTCGTCTGCGGATAGAGGTCCATCAGGTCGTGGACGTTGCGCGGGAGATCGGTACTCACCGTGATCCCCAGCTCTTTGAGCTCCTCGACGTAAAGCGGGTAGTCGTGCGTCCATTGCCCATCGGCAAGGGCGGTCGCGATGCGCTCTGCTTCGGCTTCGGAGTGGTGCTCGAGCAGGAGCTTGCGCACCGTCGTGTGCACCTGGCGCAGCGCTTTCTCCGCGAGGTCGCCGAGGATGAGCGTCGTGTCGTCGCGGTTGGGATTCGGCTGCTTCAGCGCCTTGACCACCGAGGCCGCCGCGAAGGACGACTGCGCCGTGCCGAGCTGCGGGTCGACCGGGCCGAGGACGGCGTTCTGATCCATCACGATCTCGTCAGATGCGAGCGCCAGCAGGCAACCGCCTGACATGGCGTAGTGCGGCACGAACACGGTCACCTTGCCTTCTCGCCGCTTGAGCGCCCACGCGATCTGTTCCGCCGCGAGCACCAGCCCACCGGGCGTGTGAAGCAGGAGATCGATCGGCATCTCGGGCGGGGTTAGGCGGATCGCGCGCAGCACATCCTCCGAGTCCTCGATGTCGATGTACCGCGCGATGGGAAAGCCGAGGAAGCTCATGGTCTCCTGCCGGTGGATCATCGTGATCAGGCGCGAGTGCCGCGACTGCTCGATCGCGCGGATCGCGGCCTGCCGCCGCGCCTCGAGCATCCGCTTCTGCAGTAGTGGGATGAAGAACTGCGCGATGAAGAAGAGCCACAGCAGCCAGCTCAAGTCGGGCACGCGCGCAGCATGCGCCAAAAGAACTGGCGGGGCGAACCGCTGTGCGGCGTCCGGCGTGACCGCGCATTAATCTCAGCGGATGCGATTGCCACCGCCGCCCGTGACTCCGCGCGAGGAAGCGGTCGACGTGTGGCACGGCGAGCGCGTGATCGACCCGTACCGCTGGCTCGAGGACACCGGCAGCGAGGCAACACGTGTGTGGACCGACGCGCAGAACGCGCGCACACGCGCGGTCCTGGATCAGTTGACCGAGAGGCGGTATTTCGCCCAGCGTCTGCGCGAGCTCCTGGCCGTCGGGATCTTGGACACCCCGCGGCCGGTGAACGGCCGCATCTTCCACACGCGGCGTGCGGGGACACAGCGTCAATCGATCCTGTATGTCCGCGACGGGCTGGCGGGAGCGGACCGGGCGCTCGTCGATCCGAACGTGCTGGACGCTGCGGGCCTGATCACGATCGACTGGTACTACCCGTCGCACGATGCGAAGCTCGTCGCCTACGGGCTGTCGCACGGCGGCGATGAGATGTCGACGCTGCACGTGATCGCGGTCGAGACCGGCCGCGAGCTGCCCGAGCGGATCCCGCACACCCAGCGTTCCACCGTGGCGTGGGCTGGCGACGGCTTCTACTACGCCGCCAACCCGGCGCCCGGCTCGGTCGCACCGGGGGACGAGCACTACCACCGGCGCGTTCGTTTTCATCGGCTCGGCGACGACCCGACGCGCGACGACACGGTCTTCGGCGATGGCCGGCCGAAAGAGGACATCGTCTGGGCGCGCACCTCGCCGAACGGCAGATGGGTCCTGTTCCACGCCTTCAAGGGTTGGACGAGTAGCGATCTGTATCTGCTCGATCGCAGCGCGCCCGAACGCGGTCTGCGCGTTGTCGTCGAGGGCGAGCCGGGCATCAGCGAGGGCTTCCCGCGCGACGACGCGCTATGGATCCGCACGAACCTCGACGCGCCGAATTACCGCGTCGTGCGCGCGGAGTTCGCTGCGCCCGAGCATTCGCGATGGGGGACGATCGTTCCCGAGAGCGAGCATGCGCTCGAGGCCTTCCACCTGACGCAGAGCCATGTCGCGGTCGTGACGCTCGAACGCGCGACCTCGCGCGTCGCCCTCTGGCACAAGGATGGCCGGCATGACCGCGAGATCCCGCTACCCGGTCTCGGGATGGTCGAGTTCATGAGCGGCGATCACGCGACTGGTCTCGTTGGCTTCACGTATCAATCCTTCACGGTCCCGGGCATCGCCTTCGCCGCCGACGCGGGAACTGGCGCCGTCCGCGAGATCGTCCGGCTCCCTGCTCCCGCGGGACTCGATCCCGCGTCGATCGCGGTGGAGCAGATCAGCTACGCGTCGAAGGACGGCACCGACGTGTCGATGTTCCTCGTGCACCGCCGAGATGTCCGTCGGACAGGTGCGGTGCCGACGGTCCTGAACGGCTACGGCGGTTTCAACATCTCACGAATGCCGCAGTACATCGCCGGTGCCGCGGCCTGGGTCGAAGCGGGCGGGCTCTTCGCGCTGCCGAATCTGCGTGGCGGCGGCGAATACGGCGAGCGCTGGCATCAGGCCGGAATGCTGGAGTGCAAGCAGAACGTGTTCGATGACTTCCATGCCGCTGCCGAGGCCCTTGTCGCGCTGGGGTGGACAAAGCCAGCGCGCATCGGGGTCAGCGGCGGATCGAACGGTGGGCTGCTGACGGGAGCGGCGCTCACGCAGCGGCCGGACCTCTTCGGCGCCGTGTACTGCGCCGTGCCACTGCTCGACATGCTCCGCTATCAGAACTTCCTCATCGCGCGGTTCTGGATCGCGGAATACGGCAGCGCCGAGGATCCCGACCAGTATCGGTGGCTGCGCCAGTATTCGCCGTACCACCACGTTCGCGAGGGCGTCCACTACCCCGCCGCGCTGTTCACGACCGCCGAGGGCGACAGCCGCGTCGATCCGATGCATGCGCGCAAGATGGCCGCGCTGCTTCAGGCGCAGTCCGCTGAGGATCCCGATGCGACGGTGCTGCTGCGCGTCGATCGCGACGCCGGGCACGGCATCGGGAAGCCGCTCGACAAGCAGGTGGACGATCTCGCGGACCAGTATTCGTTCCTCGCGTGGCGGCTGGGCCTGGATCCGGCGGCCTCGGGTATGCTCGAACGACGGTGAACATCCTTCGGCGCCTCCGCGAGCAGGCGAAGGAATACGACTGCAGCGTCTGCGGCGCCAACCACGCTCGCTCTGAGATCCGGCTTCTGGGCAGACTCGAGGCGGCGTGGATCGTCCGCGTCACGTGCTCGCGATGTGAGACCCAGTTCAAGCTGCTCGTCTACGTCGACCGCGAACGCGCCTCACTCGCCCCGATGAACGAACGACCGGTGCGCGCGCGGCGTCCTCCGGTCTCGCTCGACGACGTCATCGACGCGCACGACTTCCTCGAAGGCTTCGACGGCGACGTGCGCGCGCTATTCGCCGGTAAGGGAAAGGTCGTCGGCTCGACCGAGACCTAGCAAATGGCGAAGAACGCGGTCATCACCGGTTGGGGGTTCTACGTACCCTCGCGCATCATGACCAACGCGGAGCTCGAGCGGATCGTCGACACCTCCGACGAGTGGATCGCGTCACGCACCGGCATCCGCGAGCGCCGCATCGCGTCGGACGGCGAGAACACCTCGTCGATGTCGACCCGCGCGGCGCGCGTGGCCCTCGACCGCGCGCGGCTCCGGCCGCAGGACCTGCAGATGATCATCGTCGGCACGTGCTCGCCGGACTACGTGTTCCCAGCCACCGCGTGCGTGGTCCAGAACGATCTCGGCGCAACGAAGGCCGGAGCGTTCGATATCGAGGCGGCGTGCACGAGCTTCGTGTCGGCGCTCGCGGTCGCCCGCGGCATGATCGTTTCGGGCGCGATCCAGAACGCGCTCGTCATCGGTGCCGAGACGCTGTCGCGATTCTTGAACTGGAAAGACCGCACGACCTGCGTTCTTTTCGGCGATGGAGCCGGCGCGGTCGTGCTCGAAGCGACGAACGCGTCGGTGGGCATCGAGTCGGTGATCCTGCACAGCGATGGATCGCATGTGGAGAAGCTCATGATCCCCGCCGGCGGCGCGCGCATCCGCGCCACGCAGGACACGCTCGATAGGGGCCAGCACCTCATCACGATGCAGGGCGGCGACGTCTTCAAGCTCGCGGTGAAGTCGATGGCCGACGCCGCGGAGGAAGCGTTGGCCGAGGCCGGTCTGGGTCTCGATGACATCGCGCTGATGATCCCGCACCAGGCGAATATCCGGATCATCGAGCAGGTCGCCAAGCGACTCCACTTTCCGATGGATCGCGTCTTCGTGAACATCCAGCGCTACGGCAACACCTCGGCGGCTTCGATCCCGATCGCGATCTGCGAGGCGGAGGCGACGGGCCGGCTGCGCCGGGGGGACAAGGTGCTCCTCGTCGCCTTTGGTGGCGGCTTCACCTGGGGCGCGTCGGTGCTCGAGTGGTTCGGCGCGCACGATGGGATGAGACCGCCGGGTCCGCTCGAGCGCGCGCGCGGCGCGCTCGAGGATGTCGTCGAGCGGGTGCGGCCGGTCTAGCGTGAAGGACCAGAGTCTCGCGTCGTTCTACGAGGGCTGGCGCAAGTACAACGGTCGTCTTGTCGACGCGGTCCGCTCCCTGACGGACGAACAACTGAGGCTGCGCGCCGCAGACGACAAATGGCCGATCTGGGCCATCGCCGCTCACACCGCCGGGGCGCGGGTCTACTGGCTCTGCGGCGTATTCAAGGAAGAGGGCGCGGAGAACACACCATTCACCGATCCCACAAGCGGTTACGGCTGGGAGGACGATGAGAACACGCCGCGACGGTCCGACGAGCTTGTCTCCGCGCTCGAGTCGTCATGGAAGATCGTCGAGCGCACCCTTGAGCGCTGGACGACATCGATGCTCGGGGACGAGTACACGCGCGAGATCGGCGGGAAGACGCAGACGCACACCAGGCAGTCAGTGCTCATGCGAATGATCACGCACGACGCGTATCACTCGGGCGAGATATCGCAGATCCTCGGGGTGCACGGACTTCCCGAGATCGACCTGTGGCGGCCCCCCGCCTAGAAGCGCGGGCGCATCCCTTCTTCGGCCCGCCCTCCACCGTCCTCTTGTTGCGCGTCCTGCGCTGACTGCACTCGGCTGACCGCGCATTCGCTCGCGTCGTCGCTAGGGAGATGACGTTCTCGTCATCCCCGCGCGCATTTCGCGGTCTCAAGGGGCGCGCGGATCGGATTCACCTATTGACAGGGCGGGGAAGTGGTGGAGAATGCCCATCGCGTGGTGAGTAGTGGGGAAGGGTGGGGCATCCTCCCCCAGGACGAGAAGGGTAGTTGGAAGGTTTCTTCGCAGGCGAATTCGCCCATTCACTCGACGAAAAGGGCCGCCTCGCCATCCCGGCGAAATTCCGCCTGCGCTTCAAAGAGGGAGCGGTCGTGACGCGTTGGGTGAGTGGTGGGGAATGCCTGGCGGTGTTCCCGGAGTCCGAATGGGTCGCGCTCAACACCGACATCACCAAGCGCCCGCGCACCGATCCGAAGGCAACACGCTTCCGGCACTTCATCCTTGCAGGAGCACATGAAGCGGACCCGGACGCGCAAGGGCGCCTCACCATCCCGGCGCACCTCCGCGAGTACGCGGGCCTCAAGAACGAAGCCATCGTCATCGGCAACTCCGACCACCTCGAGGTCTGGGAGCCCGGACGCTGGCGGACCAATCTCGCGCGCGTCCAAAGCGAGATCGCGGACGACCTCGCGGACCTTGGAATCTAGAGCTCATGAACCGGTTCTCCTGGCCGAAGTACTCGCCCAGCTTGATCCCCGCGAAGGTGGCAGCTTTCTCGACGGCACGGTGGGAGCCGGCGGCCACGCGGAGGCCATCCTCGAACGCACCGGCCCGAACGGGCGCCTCATCGGTCTCGATGTCGATCCCGCGGCACTCGCCGAAGCCCGCCGCGTTCTCGCACGCTTTGGTGAGCGCGCGGTGCTCGTCCGATCCAACTTCGCGCTTCTCGACGTCGTGGCCACGAGCCACGGCCTCGCGCCGCTCGATGGCGTCCTCCTCGACCTCGGTCTCTCCTCGCTCCAGCTCGCAGATGAGCGGCGAGGCTTCAGCTTTCGCGCGGAAGGCCCACTGGACATGCGTGCCGACCCGGACCTCAGCGTCACGGCGGCCGACATCGTGAACAGCTGGGACGAGCGCGAGCTGCGCCGCGCATTCGGCGAGCTCGGCGAGGAGACCGAGGCTGGTCGTGTCGCCGCCGCCATCGCGCGTCGCCGGACGCGAGAGCCGTTCCTCGCGGCTGATGATCTCGGCCGCTTCGTCGCGGGAGTGAAGACACAGCGTCGTCGCGGCATCGATCCGGCGACGCGCGTGTTCCAAGCGCTCCGCATCGCCGTCAACGGCGAGCTCGAGAATCTCCAGCAGGGCCTGGGGGCCGCCGTGCGCGCGCTGCGGCCCGGTGGCCGTCTCGCGGTCATTTCGTTCCACTCGCTCGAAGACCGGATCGCGAAACAGTTCTTCGTCCGGGAATCGCGCGACTGCATTTGTCCTCCCCACCTCCCCACCTGCGTCTGCGGGCATCGCGCGGGCTTGCGTGTCGTTACCCGGCGTCCGCTTCGTGCGGACTCGGCGGAGGTCGCACGCAACCCGCGCGCCCGCAGCGCAGTCCTTCGCATCGCGGAGAAGATCTCCTGATCGCCGCGCAGGCGGTCCGGGCGGCGCCGATGCGCCGCCCATTTCCGGCGCGCTCGCGCAACACGAACGCGGTCGCGCGCCGGCGTCACGGCGCCGGTACCACGTGGGAAGTGCGCACGTTCGTCGTCGTATCGGCGGCGATCTGCGTGGTGTTCCTTCTGACCGTCCTCTATCTCTCCCAGGCGACCGCGGTCGCGACGCGCGGGTACGAGGCGCAGCGTCTCGAGCAACAGCGCGATGAGCTGCGGCGTCAGAACGCACTTCTCGAAGTGGAGAGCGCGCGACTCGATTCCCCCGCGCGCATCGAGACCGAAGCGAGGCGCCTCGGTCTGGTGCGCGCCGCCGCAGTCCCGGTAGTCCAAGCGGAGCCGATCGCCGCCAAGCGCTGACGTCGCGGATGGCGCTGCTGGGGAGCGAGCGCCTCATCACGGAGGAAGAGTGACGGAAGGGATCTCGCGGAGCCGTCTGCGCGTCCTGTTCGCGCTCTTCGCCGTTGCGACGCTGCTGCTGTCGCTGCGCGTCGGCTACTGGCAGACCATCGGGCGGGCCGCGCTGCTCGAGGGCGCAACGGACCAGTTGCGCAGCGAGCTCGTGGTCGAAGCGCAGCGCGGCGTCATCCGCGATCGGAGCGGAGCGATCCTCGCGACGACCGTCGACCTGCGCTCGCTGTATGCGATCCCGAAACGGATCCCCGATCACGCCGCCGCAGCGGCGAAGCTCGCGCCCATCCTGGCCACTCCTGCGGCGACGATCCGCGCCGCGCTCGACTCGGGCGCCGAGTGGCTGTACCTCAAGCGGCGGCTGCCCGAGCCGGTCGCACGGGCGGTAGAGGCGCTCGCGATCCCTGGCCTGGGCTTCGAGCCGGAACCGAAACGCCTCTATCCGAACGACGCGCTCGCCGCGCACGTGCTCGGCTTCGTCAATGACGACGGTGTCGGCCAGTACGGCGTCGAGGGCGCGTACGACAAGGTGCTCCGCGGCGTTCCCGGACGCCTTGTCGTCGAACGCGATCCGAAGGACCGCGAGCTCGCGCTCGGGCTGCGGACGGCCCTCGCGCCGAAGAACGGCGCGGACCTCCTGCTCACCATCGACCTTGTCGTGCAGAACGCCGCCGAACAGGCGCTACGACGCGCGATCGAGCGCGAGAAGGCGCCGAGCGGATCGATCATCGTCCTCGACCCACGCGACGGGGCGATCCTCGCGCTCGCGTCTTGGCCGAGTTTCGATCCCGCACGCGTCGGGGCCGCCGATCCCTTGGCGCTGCAAGACCGCGCCGTGTCGTGGACGTTCGAGCCGGGGTCGACGATGAAGGCGGTCACGATCGCGGCCGGCATCGACAAGCACGTCGTGACGCCGACGACGACGTATGACGACAAGGGCTGCACCGTCATCGGCGGACGCCGACTGTGCAACGCGCAGGGCAAGGTGTACGGGACGACGACGGTCACGCAGATCCTCGAGCGCTCCGCGAACGCGGGGGCGGTCTTCGTGGCATCGAAGCTCGGCCAGGATCCCCTCTATCAGTACCTCCGCGCCTTCGGGTTCGGAGATCCGACCGGGATCGATCTCGCGGCCGAGGCCTCGGGTGCCGTGCGTCCGCTTGCTGAGTGGTATCCCGTGGATGTCGGTACGGTCGCGTACGGTCAGGGCATCGCGGTGACGCCGCTGCAGCTCGCGATGGCGTACGCGGCGATCGCGAACGGCGGCACGCTCTACCGGCCGTATGTGGTGGCGGCGACGCGCGATGCGGACGGGGAGCACCGCACCGCGCCCGTCGCCATCCGCAGTCCGATCACTGCCGACACCGCGGACACGCTCCGTACGATGCTGGTGTCCACGGTCGACCGTGGCATCGCGCATGCGGCGAGCTTGCCTGGCTACAGCGTCGCCGGGAAGACGGGCACCGCGCAGATCCCCAGCGACGACGGTCGTTACGTCGACGATGCGTACATCTCGTCGTTCGTGGGTTTCCTCCCC
The DNA here is from genome assembly GCA_030774095.1 of Chloroflexota bacterium. Classification (GTDB taxonomy): domain Bacteria; phylum Chloroflexota; class Limnocylindria; order P2-11E; family P2-11E; genus CF-39. The sequence continues at coordinate 1,590 of JALYLT010000001.1, read as the reverse complement.
GCGAGCGATCCGCGCTTCGCCGTGGTGATCGTGCTCGAACGGCCACAGACGAAGCTGCTCGGCACGGTCACCGCGATGGACACGTTCCATGATCTCGCTCTCGACGTGCTTCGCAACGCGCGCGTGCAGCCGGACCGGCCCTGATCGCTCGCTACCATTCGCTGGTGTTCACGCTCGAACAAATGCTCGCGGCGACAGGCGGGCGTGTGATCCAAGGCACGCCGCGCGTGGACGAGCGATTCGTCGGCGGTGCCTTCGATTCGCGGATCGTGCAGCCGGGAGAGGTCTTCTTCGCGCTCCGCGATCAGCGTGATGGGCATGACTTCGTGGCGGACGCATTCGCGCGCGGCGCGCGTGCAGCCGTCGTCGATCGCGCTGTCCCCGCGCCCGACGATGCGCTGCTCATCGAGGTCTCGCAGCCGCTCCACGCGCTGCGCCGCTTGGCCGATGCGTTGCGCGATGCGCATCCGATCCCGGCCGTCGGCATCACCGGGAACGTCGGCAAGACCACGACGAAGGAAGCGACCGCGGCGGCTCTTGGCGCGCGATACCGCGTCCTGCGTACGGCGGCGTCGTTCAACAATGAGATCGGTGTCCCGCTCACGTTCCTGCGTCTCGAGCCGACGCACGAGGTCGCGGTGATCGAGCTCGGCTTCTATGTCCCGGGGGAGATCGCGGACCTGTGCCGGCTCGTGCGCCCACGCATCGGGATCATCACGGAGATCCCCGCGATCCCCGTCCACTTCGAGCGCACACCGAACGTCGACGCGATCGCCGCGGGCAAGGCCGAGCTCATCCAGTCACTGCCCGACGACGGGATCGCCCTTCTCAACGCCGACAGCCCGCGTGTCCGTGCGCTCTCGCCGCGAACCCGGGCGCGCGTGGTGCTCTTTGGTGAGAGCGAGGACGCGCAGCTCCGGGCGACGGACGTTCGAGCGGAAGGGCTCGCTGGGCTGCGCTTCACAGCGCTCTACGAAGGCCAGCGCGTCCCGGTCGCTCTCCCGATCCCCGGACGGCAGCTCGTCCCGGCCGCGCTCGCGGCGCTCGGGGCGGCGCACGCGCTCGGCGTGCCGCTCGACGAAGCGGCCGTCGCGCTGGGGATGCTGGAACAGCCGGCACATCGGATGGAGGTGCGCCGCGGCGCAGGCGTCACCGTCATCGACGACAGCTACAACGCCAGCCCCGCCGCCGTCGCAGCGGCGCTCGCGGTCCTTCGCGAGGTGCCAGGGCGCCGCGTCGCGGTGCTCGGCGACATGCTCGAGCTCGGCTCGTTCTCCGCGGACGCGCACGAAGCACTTGGCCGCGATGCCGCGCGCAGCACCGACGTCCTCATCGGCATCGGTGAGCTCGCGCGCACGGCCGTCGACGCCGCGCGCGCCGCTGGCCTCGCCGAGGCCTACTGGGCGAGCGAGCCGGGCGAGGCGCTCGTCGTCCTGCGGCGGATGCAGCGACCGGGCGACACGATCCTGGTAAAGGGCTCGCACTCGCTCGCGCTCGATCGGTTGGCCGACACGCTCGTGCGGCCGGTCGCGGTCTAGTGCTGCACTAGTTGGAGATCCTCGCGCTTGGCGTGCTGCTCTCGGCCTTCCT